>NZ_JBHXTG010000026.1:14971-95000 GCF_042677465.1 Kitasatospora sp. NPDC127111 | reverse complement strand
CGGGTGTTCCCGTCCGCACCGGCCGCCCGTTCGGTCGTCGGTGCGCCGGACGCGCCGGCCCGTGCCCGCGCCGGGGTCGCCGACGGGTCAGACGCCGACCAGGCCGGCGCGGATCACGTCCTTGCGGAGCGCGCTGAAGCGGCCGCCGGAAGGACGGTCGAACTCCACGATCCACTCGAAGGTGTTGGGGCTCTCCCCCAGCCTCGGCAGCGCCTCCTCCAGGTATCCGCCGCCGCGCCGTTCCAGCAGCTTGGGCAGGACCCGGGCCATCAGGGCGCTGGAGAAGTCGACGTACTGCGGCTTGCCGCGCCGGCGCTGGTCGATGAAGGAACGCCACTCGGAGGCGCTGCCGACGTAGTCGGACGGGTCCTGCTGGAAGAGCGAGGTCTTGACGAAGACCTCGTCGGGCACCCGGTGCCCGGCCCGCCACTCGGTGAGGCGGAGCAGGTGGGAGACCTCCTCCTCGGCCGGTTCGGGCTGCGGGAGCTCCCCCTCGGCCAGGAACCAGCGGCGGCGGTGGAGCAGGACCCGGCCGGCCCGCAGCCGGGGCAGGCCGAGGACGCCGCCGCGGTCGCGCTCGGCCAGCCGTTCGCGGGCCTTCTCCTGCAGGTCGAGCACCAGCCGGCCGGAGCCGACCAGCCAGTAGGCGAGCCGCAGCGGGAACGGGTACATCTCGCTGTACTGCGAGCCGAGGGGGAGCACCCGGACCGGCCGGCCGTCGCGGTCGAGCAGTTCCAGGCGGTCCGCCGACGGGTCGTGGCGGAGCGTCAGGGTGGCCCACTCGCGCGGGGTGACGGTGTCCGGGAGCACCTGGGGGTGCAGGTTGATGTTGGTGCGGTACAGGCCGCGGTCCTCCAGCACCCGGGCGCCGTCGGCGCCGTACAGGCCGAGCAGGCGCTCGGCGAGCCGGTCGACGGCGGGGCCGCCGGTGCTGCTCGCGGCGTGCAGGAAGCGGGAGTTCAACGAGGCGTGGCCCGCGTAGGCGTCGTTGACGACGAGCAGGTCGCCGGCGGGCTGGATGAGCACCCCGTACGAGAGCGGAACGGCCCGGAAGCGGTCGGGCAGCCCGGCGGTGAGCTCGGCGAGGTAGCCGGCGTCCCAGATCACCTCGTCGCGGTGCCGGCCGGCGTGCACCTCGCGGACCAGGGCCTCGACGGCGCGGCGGCGCAGGGTGTGCAGCTGCCGCAGGCTCCCGTCGTCGGGCCCGAGGCCGTCGGGGCCCGCGGTGCGCAGCAGGTCCTCGCGCCGGTAGACCTCGTTCACCAGGTCCTGGGCGTGCTCGACCAGTCCGACCGAGGCGCCGGCGCCGAAGCGCTCGACGAAGGCGGCGGTGAGCATGGCCCGGACCTCGTGGAAGCGGTCGTAGGCGGACTGGAACTCCAGGACGTGGGCCAGGTCGCCGAGCGCCTCGGTGTAGCCGGCGGGGCTCGGGGCGGTGGGCGGGAAGACGAGGTCCTCGTTGACGTGCAGCCGGGCCGGGCGTCCGCTGACCTCCAGGAGCCGCTCCTCCAGGTGCGGCAGCCTGCCGACCAGGGCGGGGCGCTGGCCGGCGGGCGCGGTCTCGATGCCCTCGACGACGTCGGCGAGCTCCTCCAGCAGCCGGCCCGCCGCCGGGTGGTCGGCCGACAGGCGGCGGCCGATCGCGCGCAGGCCGGTGCGGTCCTGCTCGTCCGGGCCGGGAGCGGCGGTGAGCATGCCGGCGGCGACGACCTTGGCGACGTAGTCGGCGCTGGCCTGCCGGCTGTCGCCGGTCCTGGCGGCGAGGTCCTCGGCCAGGTGGTCGACGTGGTACGGGCCCATCCCGGCCATGGCGAGCAGCAGCCGCAGGTGGCGGGTGAGCGGGGCGGAGAGCATCCGCACCCGGTCGCCGTCCACGCGGGGGAAGTAGACCCGGTCGGCCTCGGCCCGGAGGGTCGGCGAGACGGTGACCCAGCCGACCGGGCCGCCGGTGACCGGCAGGCCGCCGAGCACGTGGTTGAGCACGGAGCGGTCGATCTCGGCGAAGGCCCGCGCCGTGTCGCCGTCGAACTCGACCTCGTCGAGCTGCGGGCCGTCCTCGTCCCAGTGGGCCAGGCCGACGGCGGTGAACTGGGAGAGCGGGCTGGTCCGCAGCAGCGCCCGGGTGGCGTACTGGATCAGTCCGCGCTCGGACTTGCGCAGCTTGCGGTCGGTGGCGCCGTCGGCGGCGCTGTACCGGACGGCCGTGTCGTGCACGGTCGGGGCGAGCAGCGACACGGCCTTGCCGAAGGTGGGGCTGTCGAGCAGGCCGGCCAGGTTGCGCCGTTCCAGCTCGATGGCCTCGCTGTAGCGTTCGCGGATCCGCTCGGCGACGGCGGTGTACTCCCGGTGGAGCGCGAGCCAGGCGCTGGTCGCCTCCGGGAGGCCGTCCGCCGCCGGGCCGGGGTCGCGGCCGTTGAAGATCGCCCGGCGCAGCGCGACCACCCCTCGCCGGCGCTCCGGGTCCTCGACGGTGCCGGCGAGGGCGTAGAGCTCGTCGCAGGCCAGCGGCTGCCAGGAGTCCCGCTGCTGCTTGATCAGCGCGAGGTGGGCGAGCGACCTGCGCAGGTCCTCGGTGGAGAGCCGGTGGGCGGGCAGCGGGTTGACCCGGAGCTGGACGGTGTCGGCGATGCCGCCGTCCGCGCGGGGCGGATCGGCGGGGTGGTCGGGGTGGTTCATGGCCATCCTCTCTGGGGGACCAGTGGTGGGGCCGGTACGCCGGGCGCGGCCCGGAGGCCGCGGCGGCTCAGAAGCGGCGGCTCAGAAGCGGCGGGCGTTGCGGCGGAAGGTGACCCAGCACAGGGCCAGGCCGCCGATCAGCCAGGCGGTCAGGACCAGTGCGATCCGTCCGTGCTCCCAGGCCCCGGCCGGTTCGGCGGCGGCGAAGGACTCGGGCAGGAAGGCGGAGCGGATGCCCTGGGTCATCCACTTGAGGGGGAAGAGCGAGGCGACGATCTGGACCGGCTTGGGGAGGGCGGTGATCACCCAGAACACTCCCGAGATGAACTGGAGCCCGATGTAGGGGAAGTTGACCAGCGCGGGGGCGTTGCGGGCGGACCGGGCCAGCGAGCCGATGGTGATGCCGATCAGCGCGGTGGAGACGGTGCCGAGCACGAAGACCCACAGGAAGGTGAACCAGTGCGCGGCGTCCTTCGGCAGCTGGAAGCCGAACATGGCGACGCCCAGGGCCAGGATGACGGCGACCTGGACGAGGGCCTGGGCCAGGATCAGCACGACCTTGCCGATGAAGTACGACACCAGCGGGAACGGCGTGCCGGCGAGTCGGCGCAGGGTGCCCTCGTGGCGGTCCACCGCGATGCCGATGCCCATGGTGCCGAGGGCCGAGGACATGATGGTCGAGCCGATCATGCCCGCGACGGTGACCTCGCGCATCTTGATGCCGGTCCCGGGGACGACCTGGTCGAAGAGGCTGCCGAAGATCACCAGCAGCATGATCGGCATCAGGATGCTGAAGACCATGGCTTCACGGTTGCGGATCAGCAGCCGCACCTCGAACAGACCGCGGGCCAGGCCCAGGCGGACCGGGGACGGGAGCGGCGCGGGCGCGGCGGCCGCGGTCGCGCGGGCGACGGCGGGGGCGGGGGCGGCGATGGTCATCGGGCTTCTCCGATCATGGCGAGGTAGGTCTCCTCCAGGCTCGGGCGGTGCACCTGCAGGTCGGGCACGGCGCCGGCGAACTCCCGCGACAGCTCCTCGATCAGCTGCGCGGGGTTGGTGGTCTCGCGGCGCTCGCGGCCGTTCGGGCCCTGCCAGGTGACGACGGTGCCGGCCTCGGCGCGGCCGCCGAACCGTTCCGGGGTGTCGACCTCCACCAGCCGGCCCTTGGCCAGCACGCCGATGCGGTCGGCGAGCTGCTCGGCCTCGTCCAGGTAGTGGGTGGTCAGCAGGATGGTGGTGCCGTCGGCGGCGAGGTCGCGGATCAGCTGCCAGAACTGGCGGCGCGCCTCCGGGTCGAAGCCGGTGGTCGGCTCGTCCAGGAAGAGCAGTTCGGGGCGGCCGATGATGCCCAGGGCGACGTCCATCCGGCGGCGCTGGCCGCCGGAGAGGTCGCGCAGGGCCGCGTCCTTCTTCTCGGTGAGGCCGACGACCTCCAGCACCTCGTCGACGTCGCGGGGGTCGGGGTAGTACGACGCGAACTGGGCGAGCATCTCCCGGACCCGGGCGTCCGGCTGGTCCTGCGCGGTCTGCAGGACCACGCCGATCCGGGACCGCCAGCGGCGGTCGGCGCGGGCCGGGTCCTCGCCCAGCACCAGCACCTCGCCGCCGGAGCGGGGGCGCAGGCCCTCCAGCACCTCGACGGTGGTGGTCTTCCCGGCGCCGTTCGGGCCGAGCAGGGCGAACACCTCGCCGCGCGGGATCTCCAGGTCGACCCCGTCGACGGCCCGGTGGGCGCCGTAGCTGACCTGGAGGCCCCTCAGCACGATCGCGGGTGCGTCGTGGCTCATCTCATCTCCTCGTGTTCCCCGCGCCTGGCGGCCGGGCGGTGTGGTGCGGCGGTGCTGTCCGCCGGTGGGCGGCCGATGGGGCCGGGGGTGGCGGCCGGTGGAGCCGTCGCCGGGGGGTGGCGGCCGGTCAGGCCGTCAGGAACTTGGGGCGGACGTCCTCCAGGAACAGCCGCAGGCTGCGCTCCGCGACGTCGCCGGGCATCGCCCCGAAGTCGGCCTGGAGCAGGATGTGGTCGGCCCGCACGACGTCCTGGAACGCGGCGAGCTTCTCGGTGACCGTCGCCGCGGAGCCGACGACCGCGCCGCCCTCGGTGCGCAGCCGCTCCGGCGTGATCATCCCGACGTACTTCCCGACCTGGTCGTAGCCGGGGTACGCCTTGGAGGTGGCGCTGTTCCAGGACGAGGTCGCGCCGCCCCAGACCCGCAGGTACTCGGCGAGCAGCGGGTCGCCGAGGCGCCGCGCCTCCGCGTCGGTCTCGGCGGTGAACACCGGCAGGCTGGCGGCCACCCGGGGCTGCTGCCCGCTGTCGCCGTGGGTGCGCTCGAACGCGTCGCGGTAGAGCGCGACCTGCTCGCGGACGGCCTCCAGCGGGGTCAGCGAGGGGGTGATCAGCAGCCCGAGGCCGAGCTCGCCGATCCGGGTGAAGCTCTCGGGCGAACGCACCGCGGCGGCCCAGACGGGCGGGTGCGGGGTCTGGGTGGGCCGGGGCAGGATGGTGGCGTTCCGGTAGGAGAAGAACGGGGTGTCCTCGGTGACGTCCTCCTCGGTCCACAGGCGCAGCACGGCCTTGATGGTCGCCTCGAAGCGCTCCCGGCTGCTGTCCATGTCGACCCCGAAGGTCTCGAACTCGTACGGCAGGTAGGCGCGGGCGAAGCCGATGTCGAGCCGGCCGTGGCTGATCGCGTCCACCATCGCGGCGTACGAGGCCAGCTTCACCGGGTGGTGGAAGGCCGGCAGGACGCAGCCGGTCATCAGCCGGATGTTGGTGGTCTGCGCGGCGACGGCGGCCAGGAAGCCCAGCGGGCTGGGACAGTAGCCGCCGTACGGGTGCAGGTAGTGCTCCGTCATCTTGACGTGGCTCATCCCCGCCTCGTCGGCGATCCGGGCGAGCGCGAGGACGTCGTCGAAGTAGGCGGTCGGCGACTTGGTGTCCGGCCCGGCGTCGGGGAGCAGTGAGATTCCGAAGTCCATGGGTTTCACTCCGTGGTGGTGGTGGCGGTGGTCGGGGCGGCGGTGCTCCGGGCCGGTGCGGCGCGGCGGATGCGCTCCTCCCAGGTCTCGCCCAGGGCCAGGTCGGTGGCCTCGGCGAGGGCGAAGCAGAGGTAGTAGCGGTGCAGCGGGGTGACGTCCAGCAGCGGCAGCAGCTCGTAGAAGAAGTTGAGGAGGCTGCGGTAGGAGGCGAAGGAATCGTCGGGGTCGGTGGTGATCCCGTACTGCTCGGTCAGCGCGTGGAAGCGGGTCGGCGGCCGGGTGCTGCCGTCGGGCGCGGCGGGCGCGAAGCCGTCCAGGTAGGCGTTGCCGAGCCGGCCGGAGCGGACCAGCGCGTCCAGGTAGCCCCAGCCGTAGCGGAAGGCGGCGTGCCAGCCCGCGGTCTCCGGTCCCGGACCGTCGGCGAGGTGGCGGCGCACCAGGGCGGTGAGGTGGTCGGCGTCCCGCTCGAAGCGGCGCCGGAAGTCGGGGCGGTGGTCCTGCCCGGCCAGCGGCGAGGCGAGGAAGGCCTCGGCGTGCGAGCGGAAGGACATGGTGCCGAAGGGCAGCCGGCCGGGGTGGGTGCCGGCCAGGGTGGCCATCACCTCGGCGAGGTGGGCGAGCAGCGCGTCCTCGTCGCGGTGCTCGCGCAGGGCGGCGAGCAGCGGGTCCAGCAGGGCGGCCTGGACGGCGGTGCGGGCCTCGCGCAGTTCGGGCAGCCAGTCGGCGCCGGCCGTGTCGGAGGCGATCAGCACGGTGCCGGGGGCGCGGAGCGGCGGCGCGCTGCGGCCGGTCTGCTCCCACCGCTCCATCCGGCGGGCCTGGCTGAGGTAGTCCGCCTCGGTGGGGCCGTCGAGCGGGGTGCCGGCCAGTGCGGCCCCGGCCCGGGCGGACCAGCCGGAGACGTCCAGCGGGCGGCCGTTCTCGGGCCGCACGACGACCTCGTAGTGGGGCCCACCGCGCCAGCCGCGGCGCAGGTGGACGGCGCGCAGCCGGTGGTCGCGGCGCAGCCCGGTGGCGAGCGGGCCCAGGACGTCGGCGACGTAGGCGCGCGGCTGCTCGGGGCGGCCGTGGATCCGGATCACCAGCGGGTCGGTGGCGGTGGTCATGCGGATCTCCTTGACGGGCGTCGGGTTCGGCACGGCGGCTGTTCCGGTGTCAGCAGCAGCAGGTGGCGGAGGAGGACGAGGAGCAGCAGAACCAGCCGCCCCAGTTGGAGGCGCCCATCTCGGGCAGGGCGATCGCGTCGCCCAGTTCCAGCACGGACAGCTCCTCGATCTCCAGCTCGGTGGGATCGGCCGGCGATTCGGTGCGCGCGGCCCGGTGGTACTCGGTCATGGCTCCTCGCGAAGGTTCGGCGACGGGGTGTGGGGGTGGAGCCCGCAGCGGCTCGGGGTGGTGCGGGATGGTGCGGGGTGGTGCGGGATGGTGCGGGGTGGTGCGGGATGGTGCGGGGGGCGGGGCCCCGCGGGTGCCCGGTGATCCGGAACACCCGCGGGACAGGCCTGGCGCGCCGCTCCGCCGGTCGCGGCTACGCGCCGTCCACGTGCCGCTCGGTCAGCAGCAGCAGGTGGAGGAGGAGGACGAGCAGCAGGCCCAGCCGCCGCTGGAGGCGCCCATCTCCGGGAGGGCGGCGGCGTCGCCGACCTCCAGCACCGACAGCTCCTCGACGTCGACCGCCGGGGCCTGCGCCTGCTCGTCGGCCTGCGGGGTGTTCACGGACTCACTCATGATGGAACTCCGTTTCTCAGTGGGGTTGTTGATGCTTGATCAGCAGCAGCAGGTGGACGAGGAGGAGGAGCAGCACAGGGTGCCGCCGCTGGAGGCGCCCATCTCCGGCAGGGCGGCGGCGTCGCCGACCTCCAGCACCGACAGCTCCTCGACGTCGACCGCCGGGACCTCGGCCTGCTCGACCTGCGGGGTGTTCACGGACTCGCTCATCTGTGGATCTCCATGTGATCTCATCGGTTCGCTCCGGGAGCGGGCCCGTTCGGGCCGCGTTCCGGACTCCGCGCGGCGGACGCCGGCGGAGGTGGCCGGCCCGGGAGGGCCGGCGCTCACCCCTGACGGGGGAGGTCTGTGGGCGGGATCAACCGATCCCGGGGGGAGGGCCGCAACGGCGGCCGGTCGTCACGGGCGGCCCGGTCGTAACAGGCAGCCGGGTCGTCACGGGCGGCCCGGTCGTTCGGGCGGCCGGGCGGCCGCGCCGTGGCCCGGACGGCTACGCGGGCGCCCGGTCGGACAGTTCGGCGACCAGCAGGACGCCGGTGTCCAGGCCGTCCAACTGCGCGGCCATGTCGAGCAGTTCCTGGTCGTGCACCCGTGGCCAGCGCACCGCGAAGCCGTGGGCGGCCGCGGCGTGCGCCAGACCGCGGCGCAGCCCGGGCAACACCGCCCGGTCGGTCCCCGGCTCGCCGGCGAGCGCGCACCAGAACGAGCCGTCCGGCTGGGCGGCCGGGGTGCCGAGGGCGGCCGCGAAGGCCTCGGCGAAGGCGTGGCCGCGGTACGTCCGGCCGCCGAGCGGGAGGAGGACCCGGCCGTACCGGCCCGCCGTCCGTTCCAGCGCGAACCAGCGGCCCTCCGCCAGCGGCGGCCCGACCCGGTCGGCGAGCTCCGGCAGCAGGACGGCGCAGGCGCGCTCGTACCCGCTCGACGGAACGGACGCCGGCCCGGCCGCCGGTTCGGTGACGGTCACGCCGCGGCCGCCGTACGGTGGCCCGCCCAGAGCTCGATCAGCACGCTGAGCAGGAAGACCTCCTGCTCGGGGCCGAAGCCCAGCCGGTTGAGCGTCATGTGCAGGTGCGAGGCGAGGATCTCCGGCGGGCTGGAGCTCAACGTCCCGGCCCGGGCGGCGTCCCGCCACACGTCCATGGCGGCGCCCAGCCGCTCGGCCCACCGGTCGGCGGCCCGCCCGGCACCGGGCAGGGCGCCCGGCCCGCCCGGGAATCGCTCGGCGAGCAGGCCCGCGGAGCGCAGCGACGCCTCGCGGGCGGCGAGCGGGTTCATGCCCGGGTGCTCGGCCCGCCCGGCCCAGGTCAGCCAGGAGGTGCGCAGTCCGCGCAGGAACCGCTCCTGGGAGACCTGGTCCGGGTCGGCCGCCCGGACCGCCGCCGCGATCGCGAGCAGGGCGAACGAGACCCGGCCGTTCCAGTTCGGACGGGCCCGCAGCACGGCCGTCACCAGCTCGCTGCTGGCGCCGAACAGTGACTCGCTGAGCCCCAGCTGGTCCGGCCCGCCGTAGCGGTCGGTCTCCGGGGTGTACGGCTCGCGGTGCACCCCGCCCGGTCGCAGCGCCGCCAGCGGCAGCGCCTCGAAGCCGTCCGCGCCGCCCTCGCCGGCCTTGGCGATCGGGCCGGTGCTGCGGTGGTACTGCTCGGTGCTCATCCGTTCGCCGTCGGGGACGCCCGCGTTGACCGGGGCCAGCCGTTCGGCGAGCGCCGCGGTGACACCGGGTTCGGCCGACTCGTCCAGACCGGCGAGCCGCAGCCGCAGGTGCGGCCCGTGCTGCCAGTACCGGATGAAGAACCAGCCGGTGATCGCGCCGTCGGCCCGCAGCTCGCGCACCACCGGTTCGACCACGTCCAGCAGGACGGTGTCGACCAGCGCCGGCGCGGCGGAGTCGAGGTGGAGGTGCCAGCAGCTCCAGCGGGGTCTGCCGTCCAGGGTGCCGGTCATGACCGCAGGTCCAGCATCGGCTCGCGGAACCGGCCGGTGCCGCAGACCACCTGGAAGACGGCGGTCTGGTCGCGGTCCAGCTCCAGCGTGCGGGCGATCCGCACCTCGTCGAAGGCGCGGGCCGGCCGGGCGTACATGCCGTACGCCGCCGCGCCGAGCACCAGGCCGTGCGCCGACCAGCCGCACGCGTACTGCAGCAGCTTCCACGCGCTGGGCCCGAACTCGGCGAGCAGCGGGCGCAGGTCGGCCGTGAAGGTCCAGACGAAGGTCGCGTGCCGTACCGAGCAGTCGTTGCCGCCGCTCAGCGGGTACCCGAACTGGGAGTCCAGCGCGGCGTGCACGCCGGGCCGGGCGAGGTGCCCGGTCAGCCGGTTGTCCGCCACCCGGTGGATGCCGTCCGGCAGCCCCTCGACGTCCTGGACGCAGAGGGTGAGCTCGATGTGCCGGGCGACGGCGGCGAGCAGCGGGGACGGCGGCGGCGCGCAGGCCAGCGCCACGCTGTCGGCGACGGCCGCGTACGGCTGGGGCGCCCGGACGCCGGAGAAGCCGCCGATCCCCTCGGGGGTGCGCCCGGCCGTACGGTTCCAGAGCACCTCGGCCCAGCTCAGGCCGTTGCCCTCGATCGGGTACGGGCCGGTGCCGGTGACGTCGGCCGCCGGGGCGGGCGCGCCGGACGGCCGGGTCAGCCGGTCGATCCGCAGCACCCGGTCGAGTGCCTGGTCGCCGGTGGGCGCCGTCCGGTCGGTGCCGGGACGCCAGCGCGGGGTCGCGCCGTCCAGGCGGACCGCGACCGGGTAGGCCCAGCCCTCCTCGGGCCGGACGCCGATCCGCTCGGCCAGGCCCTCGGGGTCACGGGTCGGCAGTTCCAGCTCCGCCCGGACCCCGAACAGCTGGGCCGCGAGGTAGAGGCTGCGCAGGTTGTGGCCGATTTCGAGGTCCACCAGCGGGCCGCGCAGCAGCGCGTACTGCGGCGGGAGGTCGGTGTGCCGCCCGGCCAGCACCACGGTGGTGCCGTGCTCGCCGCCGGCGGCGGGGGTGCCCTCGACGTCCAGGAGCGCGTGGCGCTGGACGTCCAGGTAGCGGGTGGCGCCGTCCTGCAGCAGGTAGCCGCGGACCGGGAACTTGCTGCGGACCGACGGCACGACGCGGTGGTCGTTGAAGGAGTTGGACGGCTCCCGGCGCTGCAGGCCGAACGCGGTGACCAGCAGGTGGTCCAGGGTCTCCGCACCGGCCGCCGGCCCGGCCTCCGGCCGCAGGCCGGCGGGGAAGGGGGTGCGGCGCAGCAGCCGGGAGGTGCCGAGGGCGAGCGGGCGCCCGGCGTCGGGGCGGACCGCCGCGGGCAGCTGCCCGCTGGTGGTGCCGATCGACGGGTCGATCTGCGGGCCCGGGGCGACGAAGGCCTTGCCGGCGCCCTGTTCGAAGGCGAAGCGGCGCAGTTCCCGCAGCTCGGCGGTGCCGTGCGGTTCGGCGGTGCCGTGCGGTTCGGCGGCGCCGTGCGGTTCGGCGGTCCGCCGGGGCTCGTCGGTGCCGTGCGGGGCCGCGGCGCGGCGCGGTTCGGCGGTGCCGGGCGAAGCGTGGCGTTCGAGTGTCAGGCTCATCGGTCCTCCTCTCACGGGAACGGGTGGGGGTCGAGCGGAAGGTCGTCGGCGGTGACCGGGCGGCCGTCGACCAGGAGGCCGTCGGTCAGCCTGGTGAGGCCGAGCAGCCGCTGGTTGGCGTGGCCGAAGGTCATCGGCAGCGTGCCGGGGACGATCACCTTGGCGGCGGCCAGTCCCAGGTCGCGGTGGTCCCGGGTGGACTGGTCGACGACGATGGCGGTGTCCAGTCCGGCGTCGGCGTACAGACCGAGCACGGTCTCCAGCGAGGCCCGCACGTCGGGCCGCGCACCGGTCGCCGGGTGCAGGGCGTCGGGCCAGCCGGGGAAGGCCTCGTCCAGCCGCACGACCGGCCCGCCCAGCACCTCGGTGACGCGGGGCAGCAGCTCGGGCCGCTTGTAGAGCTGGTAGTGGTCGTCGAGGACGCGCACCTCGAACGGGTCGGCGATCATCCGCTCCACCGCCGCCGGGTCGAACGGCACCCGCTCGTGGACCAGTTGCGCCAGTTCCCACAGGCCGGCCTCGACCGCCGCCTCCGGGTCCGGGTGGGTGCCGGCCGCTGAGTAGCTGGCGGGGAACAGCCCGTCCCGGTGGACGGCCAGCACCCACACCGAGGGCAGCGGGATGTCCTGACTCGCCGCCAGCAGGTGCACGTCGTAGCCGCGCGAGCGGATCAGGCCGATCAGCTCCCGGCTGCGCTCCCGGCGCACCGACGCGGGGTCGATGGCCGGCAGCGGGCGCCGCCGGTGCCAGGCGAGCAGGAACGCGTCGCGCTCGGTGACCTCGAAGAGGGCGTGCAGCGCCGCCTCCTCCAGGCTCGCGCCGAGTGCGCAGCCGCTGGAGGACTCCAGGAAGTGGATCTTCCGATCGCCCTCCCGCTCCAGCTTGTACTGGTAGAAGCCGACTTCGGCCGGCACCAGCACCGGCTCGCCGGTGGGGATGCGGTGGCCCCAGACCCAGTCCGTGGGGACGTCCGGCGCGTACGGCAGCACCCGGCAGGACGGGTGGGCGAGCTGCCGCGCGGTGTGCCCGCCCAGCGCGGCCGGGTCCAGTGCGGGCAGGTCGATGCCCTGGTAGGCCAGGTTCCTGACGACCCGCCCCGTCCCGTACGGGAACCCGCCGATCCGCTCGTACATCTCCAGGATGGCGACGGGGTCGCTCTCCCGGTACGTGGCGCCGCGGCCGTGCCCCGAGCCGACCGGTCCGCCCGGCATCACGGCGTTGCTCATCGCGAACGGGGCCTGCGTCTCCCGCTGCACCCCGACGAACGGGCCGAAGCGGGCGTCGACGGTCCGCCGGTGCAGCTCGTCGGCGGGCATCGGCAGGCCGGGGCGCTCGCGCAGCGGCAGCCGCTGCGGCGACGGCCGGTCGGCGAGCACCAGCGGCTCCGGCGTCCGCACGGTCGCGTCGGTGCGGTCGTGCGGCATGCCCGCGTCCCCGCAGACCGGACACGCGTGGTACCGGGCGATCCGGTGGCGGCGCAGCCCGCCCGGGCGGACGGACAGCAACTCGCCCGGGGCCAGGGAGGTTCCAGCGGTCAGCGCGGCCCGGACCAGCAGCGGGAGCAGCGGTGACGCACCGGTGCCGGAGCGCCGGGCACGCCACTCGCGGGCGATCGGGTGGCCGCCGGCGATCGGTGCGGCGAGTCGCTCCCGCGCCTCGGCGCAGCCCGCGCAGGAGGGCGCGGACACGGTCGGGTCCCACAGCGGGCCGATCTGCACCTCGTCCGGGAGGACCCGGACGGAGAGCAGTGGCACCCCGGCCTCGCGGGCCGCCGTCCAGGCGGCGCGCTCGGCTTCGGTGTCCCAGCCCTCGCGCATGCTGAGGCGGGCACCGTGCAGCTCGGCGAACTCCGTCCAGACGGTGGACGGTTCGGTGATCGTCAGGCCAGCCACACCGGCCCCCAGCAGAGACTCTGTTCCCCGGCCAGCGGGTCGGCGACGACCCGGACCCCGAGCGGACGCACCCCGTGCGCGTGGCAGTACGCCTCGACGTCCCCGGCCAGCGCCGTCAGCTCCGGCTCGGTCATCAGGTCGATCAGTTCGGTACCGGGCGCCGGATCGACGGTGCCGGGGTGGCCGGCCTGCTCGGCCCGACGGGCGGCATGGGCGGCGGCCAGCGCCAGGCCGGCGGCCCGGTCGGTGCTGTCGCCCCAGGAGGAGCCGAGCACCGCGCCGGTGCGGGCGTCCGCCACGGTGACGGCGCACCAGGGGCCGGTGAGGCCGGCGGGGCGGTCAAGGGTGAGCGTGACCGGCTGGTCCTCGTACTCCTCCAGGGTGCGCCAGAACCGCAGGGCGTCGTGGTCGGTGATGTCGTCCCAGCCCAGGACGGTCGCGGGCGCCGCGGCGGAGCGGGCGAGGATCCGCAGGACACCGTCCAGCAGCCAGCGCGCCTCGGTGGTCCCGGCGGCCGGCACCGAGCGCTCCAGGACGCGGGTCCCGGGCGGGTACGGCACGGCGGCCAGGACGCGCAGCCCGGCGAGGACCGCCTGGACGGCGGCGGACCCGTGGTCGATGCCGCGGCGGACGAGGGGTTCGCCGAAGTCGGGGGTGAGGCCTTCGAGGACGGCCAGGGCGGACGGGAGCTGCGGCAGGTCGTCGGGGGCGATCCACCGGAACGGGCCGGTCCAGGGGGCGAACAGCGGCAGCGAGGCGGTGAGCACGTCCTCGGCCACGACCGGTCCGAGCCCCGCGGGGTCGGCGTCGCCGAGGCTGCGGATGCCGCTCCACTCGGCCTGACCCGTCCCGGCCAGCACGGCCTCGTCGGTCTCCAGCGCGGGGCCGTGCACCACCGAGACGGAGCTCTCGGGCGTGCCGAGGCCGATGTGGTGGAAGGCCCGGTGGGCGGCGAGCGCGCCGGCCATGATGGCGCCGGTGGGCGACGGTACGGTCCGGCCCTGGTCACCCTGTCGGATCACCGCACGCTCGACCAGCTTCCCGTGCAGACCGCGCGCCTCGCCCGCCGTCCGCAGCGGGCCGACGACCTGGGGACCGCCGGCCGGCGACGCGTCCGTGGTGGTCACCGGGACGACCGCGGCACCGGGCGCGAGTTCGGCGGCCGCGTCGCCGGACGGCGCGGCGTCCACGACCACCGCCACGCAGGCACCGGACAGCAGTCCGGCGGCCTCGGCGGCGGAGGCGGGCAGCACGATCCGGTCGAGCTCCGGGTCGAGCAGCAGCAGCTCGGACGGGTCCGGGGCGCTCCCGTCCGCACCGGCCAGGACGACGCTGCCGAAGCCGGCCGCGGCCAGGCCGCGGGCCGCCGACTCGGCGGCGGGCCCCCGGCCGAGGACGGCCGCCCGGCCCTCGCGCACCCGGCGGAAGGCGGTGTACGGGTCGTCGCTGCGGGTCTCCAGGTAGGCCAGCGAGTCGCCGTACGCGGCACGCTCGGCCGGCCCGGGCTCCGGGGTGTCCAGCCGGTCGAGGTCGAACAGCAGCTCGCGGGCGAGGAGTTGGGCGCCCACCCAGCGGACGACCCCGCGGGTCTTCTCGGCGCCGGCCGCCGCGACCAGTTCGTCCTCGGTCGCGCCGCGGTCCAGCAGCGGGGTCAGCCGGTCGACCAGGTGGAACAGGCTCGCCGGGCCGGCCAGCAGGAACGCCCCCTTGGCGGCGGAGACGTACACGCCCTTGCTGACCGGTGCGTAGTGCACGCCGGGGCGGGATCGCACACCGCGGAGCGGCAGCGGGGGAGGTGCGGCAGACATGGGTCCTCGATCGCGGGTCGGATCAGATCGGATCTGGTCGGATCAGGTCGGGTGGGGCCCGGCCGGGCCGGGCTCGGCCGGAGCTCCCGCGGTCACTCCCAGCGGAGGTCGTTGTGGGGGTCGCCGTCCCCCTTGCCCGCCTTGCGCAGCGCGGCGGCGACGTCCGTCTTCGGGACGACCGGGATCAGCTGGTCGCCGGTCGGCGCGGCGGTGCGCACGGTGACGGTGGCGGCGGCGGTGGCGGGCGCGGTGGCGGTCGCGGCGGACGCCGGACCGGCCATGACCGCGGTGGCGAGAGCGGTCAGAACGAAGCAGGACGCGAGGCGCTTGCCCATGGTGTTTTCCCCCGATGCATCGATCGCCGGATCGCGGCGTCGAACGTTCCGTCAGGCTCCTCCGCCGCTTCCGGCCGGGAGCCGCACCTGCTTTCCGGTGCAGCTCCACAGTGGCCCGCCGGTTGGGGGGATCTCCACCGCGCGCCCCTGTCATAAAGTTGCAGGTCAGCGAAAGCACTATGATCAAACGGGGGCAATCATGGTCAATCCGGACATCCTTTCGTCACTTTCAGGCCGCCTCGACGAGACGGCGGCGAGGGTGTTCACCTGGGCCGTCAGGCACGGCCGGCTGGATGCCCGGGCGGCCGACGAGCTCGGCCTGACCTCCGCCCAACTGGAGCGGGCGACCGGCGCCCTCGCGGCGCTCCATCTGCTGAGACCCGCCCCCGACGGCTCCTCGGAGCTGATCGCCACCAACCCCGAGCTCGCCGCCGCCGAGCTGATCGGCCCCATCAACGCCGAGCTGCAGACGCGCCAGCAGCAGGCCGCCCAGGTGCGGACCGAGCTGCTCGGGCTGGCGCCCTTCTACTACGAGATGAGACGCGAGCGCAGCAGCGCCGAGGCGATCGACGTGATGGAGAACCCCGACGACGTCCGCGCCATGTTCCAGGAGCTGGCCGGCAACTGTCGCACGGAGGTGTTCAGCGCCCACCCGGGCATCGGCTCGACCGAGGGCCTGACGGACGCGCTCGCCCGCAACCTCGAACTGCTCGACCGCGGCGTCCGGATGCGGGCGCTCTACCAGCACACCGTCCGCGTCAACCCGGCCATGCAGCACTACGCCAGCCAACTCACCGCCGCTGGCTGTGAGTTGCGCACCGACAACGAGATCGTCGACCGGGTCGTCATCGTGGACCGCGAGGTGGCGTTCATCCCCCGGACGGGGATCGGCGCGCCCAGTGGCGCCGTCATGGTGCGCGAGCCCGCCCTCGTCGACTACCTCTACCGTTCGCTGGAACAGTGCTGGGGCCGGGCCCTGCCGTTCGACCAGGAGGAGACCCGCAGCGTGGTCGCGGGCTACGGCGAGGCCGGCGCGGCGATCAAGCGCTCCATCGCCCGGATGCTCGCCGAGGGCAGCACCGACGAGCAGGCCGCCCGGCGCCTGGGCATGTCCGTCCGCACCTGCCGCCGGCACATCGCCGAACTCATGGACAGCCTCGGCGCGGACAGCCGCTTCCAGGCCGGCGTCCTCGCCGAGCGGGCGGGCCTCGTCACCGCGCCGGCCGCCTGAGCGGACCGCCGTCCCACACTCCCGGACCGCCGTCCCGCGGCCTCGTCACCGCGCCGGCCGCCGGAGCGGACCGCCGTCCGCCGCACGGGACCGCCGTCCCGCGCTCCCGGACCGCCACGGACCGGGCCGCCGCCGAGGAACGGCGGGTCAGCGCGCTCGCCCCGACGACCGGGGCCCGGCCGGGATCGCACCACGGCCACCGTCACAGCAGCGCGTAGAGCGCCGAGGCGTCGTCGTGCGCCTTGCCGCGCGGCCAGCGCTCACAGCCCACGTCCGTCCGCTCGACCGCCCGCACCTGCGCGATCAGCTCGCCCGGACCGGACTCGGCGAGCAGCCGCAGCGCGTCCGCCCAACTGCCGAGTCCGAACCGCTCGGTGTACCGCGAGGCGCCGTCGGTCAGGGCTGCCACCGCGTGCAGCCGGTCCAGGCCGACGAAGCCGGTCTCCGCGTACCGGGCCGCCTTCGGACTGGCGGCGGCGATCCACGGGCCGGAGCCGCTGTTCCGCGCGGCCCGGACGGCCAGCGCGTACTCCAGGTGCAGTGCGGCGCGCTCGGCGGAGCCCGGCACCGTCGACCAGACCTGCCGGCGCAGCTCCTCCCCGCCGGGGAAGCGCTGGTTGTCGCCGATCACCTTCGGCGGGCCGTCCTTGAACTCGAGCACCAGCAGCGAGTCGCCGAGCACCAGGTACTCCAGTGCGGCGCCGTGCCGACGGGCGGCGACCACCATGGCGGCCGGCGTGTTGGGGTGGGCTAGGTCGCAGCGGCCACCGTGCAGGGCCGCGGTCTCCACGATGGCGTCGGCCAGGCACTCCGCGATCGAGCGGTCGGCGCGGTCGGTCAGCCGGGCCAGCAGGTGCACCCCCAGCCGCCGCACGTACCAGGGGGTGCCGTGGCGGCACCCGGACTCCAGGCCGGTCGGTGAGCTCGAACCGTCGAGCAGTACGAGCGCCTCCGGCGAGGCCGCCGCGAAGTCCTCGCTCTCGCGGTCCGGCCGCCGTGCTTCCCCTGCCAGCTGTACCTGCATCCCGACAGTGTGGCCGTCGCCCGGGGCGCAGGCCCAGACCCGTGCACGCGGCACGCGGGCCCGTCCGGTGGCAGCAGGGGCGATCCGGCCATACCGTCGGATACCGAGTGGACGATTCGGCCGATCAGGGCGCGCCGGGTTTGGAATCCCGTTCGAGGGGTCCGGCGGCGCGGGAGTGACGAGGAGCGGGAAATGGAGTGGTGGGAGTTCGTCGTGCTGGTGGTCGCCTCGATCGGCTTCCCGATCGCCGCGCTGCTCTTCCTGATCGGCGGACCGCGCTTCCCGGACGAGCCGCGCGACTGACCGGCCACGCGACTGACGAGCGGCGCGACGACCGGTGAGGGCCGGGCCCCCGCTCACTCAGCGGGCGGGCGGCCCCCAGGCCGGGTCGCGGCCGAGCAGGGCGAGCGCGCGGTCGAACGGCCCGGCGCCGTCGGCCGGTTCGCGGCACTCCCGGAAGGCGCGGCCCGGCGCCCGGTCGACGGGCCCGGCCGGCACCAGCCCGGCCAGCCGGAGCAGGGCGGCCGCGAGCGGCCCGTCCCCGTCCACCGCCGCGGCGATCCCGGCCGGCGCGCCCAGGGCGGCCGCGACGTCCCAGGCGTGCACCAGGGTGTCCAGCAGGTGGAAGCCGATCGCGTGGCGCAGCGGGAACGGCCCGTCGTCGCGGATCTCGGGCAGCCAGACCCGTGGTTCGCCGGCTCCGGCGGACGCCGCGCTGAAGGCCGCCGTCAGTTCCTCCGCCGAGCGGCGGAACGCGCCCGCCGGATCGCCGTGGACCGGGACGTCCCGGAAGAGCGCCCGGTCGGGCCCGGCACCGCGGGCGGCCGCGGCGAAGCCCCGCTGCTGGCCGACCACGTGCTCCAGCAGCCGGCGGAGGTCCCAGCCGGCACAGGGCGTCGGCAGCACCAGCTGTTCGGGCTGGACGGTGCCGATCACCCCGACCGCCAACTCCAGAGCGCGGGTGTGCAGTTCGAGCGGGCTCATGCGGCGCCGACCTCCCGGCCGGCCGTCAGGAAGCCGATGGCGTTGTCGATGACGGTGGGTTCGGTGAGGATCCGGCGGTGGCCGAGCCCGCGGGTGACGAGCAGGTCGAGCCGGTCCCCGTACGCGGCCTTGAGCCGGTGGGCGTGGCCGAGCGGGACCACGTCGTCGTCCTCGTCGTGCGCGACCAGGATCGGCAGGCCGAGTTCCTCGGGTCCGCGGGCGGCGTCGAAGTAGGTGCCGACGTCACCGACACCGGGGAACATCGCGTGGTCCATCAGCCACCGCAGCCGCCGTTCGACCACGGCGTTCAGCCCGGTCCGGGCGCAGAAGGCGGCGGGCATGAAGGTGACCTCGCTGACCCCGGCGACGGCGACCAGCCGCCGGGCCCGCAGGCCGCCGCGGAGGGCGAGGAAGGCGGCGTTGACGCCGAGCGAGTGCGCGACCAGCGCCTCGAAGTCGCCGTACCGCTCCTGGAGCCGGACGGCGATGTCGCGGTGGTCGAGCACGGTGGCGGTGCGGCCGCCGGAGTCGCCGTGCCCGGGGGCGTCGTAGGCGACCGGGCTCAGCCCGAGCGCCCGCAGCCGGGGGACGAAGTCCGCGAACCGCGAGGCGCGGGACTGCCATCCGTGCAGCAGCAGGACGGGCCTGGTGCCGTCGCCCCAGCGGTAGACCACGACGCGCTCGCCGTGGTGGGACAACTCCTCGGTGACGGCGCGCTGGTGGATCTCGCGCTCGCGGGTGCGGACCGGGCCGCGCCGGAGCGGGTGCCGGAAGAGCCGGAACGCGGCGCGGCCGGCCAGGCCGGGCGCGACCAGCGCGGTGGTGTTCAGGGTGGTGCGGATCAGTGCGACGGCCGGTTCCATCGGGTCTCCCTGTCGGTGCTGACGGGTCTGCCTGGGGGTGCGGGGGCCGAACTCGGGAGATATTAGCACGACCGTTCGTGCAGTTTTATGGAGGCGACGACCCGGCGTCGATCATGACGCGACGCGCACGAGGGCGGGCGCCGCCGGGGAGTCCGCCGCGGATCAGGCGAGCTCGGGGGCCCGCGGGTCGGCCGCCTCCGCCCGGAGCAGGCGCAGCACCGTGCGCCCGGCCCGGTCGTACGGGGCCTCCTCGCCGAACAGCACGGCCTGCGAGTTGGCCGTCTCCAGCACGGCGACCAGGACGAACACCAAGTCCTCCGGGTCCGCGTCGGCCCGCAGCCCGCCCGTCGCCGCGGCCTCACGGACCGCGGCCAGCAGCAGGCCGTGCCACTCCCGCGCGCACTCGGCCAGGGCGTCGCGCAGCGGGCCGGGGCGGGCGTCGAACTCGGCGGTGACCTCGTAGAAGAAGCAGCCGCCGGGGAAGACCCGGGCCCGCGAGTAGCCGAGCCAGCTCTCGCACAGCAGCCGGACCCGGCGGAGACCGGTGCTGCCGGCCTCCTCCACCGGGGCGATCACGGCGTCGTAGAAGATCCGCCGGGCGGCCCGGACGGTGGCCAGCTGCAGTTCCTCCTTGGAGCCGAAGCCGGCGAACACGCCGCTCTTGCTCAGCCCGAGGTCGCCCGCCAGCCGGCCGATCGACAGCGCGTCCAGCCCCTCCACCGAGGCGATCTCGACCGCGCGCCGCAGCACCGCGCGGCGGGTCTCCTCACCGCGCTGCACCCGTCCGTCGGTGCGTCCCGTCGTGACAGAACCGGCCACGGTCCATCCACCTCAGCTGTCGGTCGGGACGGGGGACCCGTCGGGCAGGAGCGCCGCCGGGCGGCCCACCGTGGTGGGCCGCCCGTGCCGCCTTCGTCCCGCCAGGGTATAGCGGGTGGTGCTCCGTTCCCCTGCTGCGCGCTCACCGTCGACGACTCACCCGCTGACGGCTCACCCGCGACGGCTCACCCGCGACGGCTCAGCGCGACAGACCGAGCGCGGGCGCCCGCAGGGCCGGCCGGGCCGGCAGCGTGGTGGCGGCCAGCGCCAGCACCGTGGCGAGCGCGAGCACCCCGGCGTAACCGGCCCACCCCCAGGCCACCCCGGCGCCGCCGGTCATGCCGAGGCTGAAGGCGGTGAGCACCGCGAACGCGATCGCCGAGCCGGTCAGCACGCCGGTGGCCACCACGGCCGCCGACTCCAGTCGCAGCATCGCGAGGATCTGCCGCCGGGTGGTGCCGCTCAGCCGGAGCAGGGCGAACTCCTTGCGGCGGTCGGCGGTGGCCATCGCCAGGGTGTTCACCACCGAGATCGCGGTGAAGCCGAGCACCAGGGCCATCCCGAGGTAGTTGGCCGCGGCGCCGTTCTGCCGGGCCTCGGCCGCGATCTCCCCCGACTGCGCCCGGTCGAGCACCCGCACCCCGGGGAAGCCGGCCACCGCCGCGGTCAGCCGCTCCCGGGTCACCCGGTCGTCCGCGGCCACCAGGACGGCGGCGGCGAGCGGGTTGTCGACGTGCCGGGCGAGCAGCGCGTGGGAGACGGTGAGGTCGCCGAAGCCGAGCCCGCGGGCGTACACCGCCCGGACGGTCAGGCCGACGGGGGTGCCGTCGCCGAGGACCAGCCGCACGGTCGAGCCGGGGCGCACCCCGAGGGCACCGGCCGTCGTCCCGCTGACCGCGAGGTCGCCGTCGCCGAAGCCGGCCAGCGTGCCCGCCGTCACCGCCGGGTCCCAACTCGCCGTCAGGCCCTCCGGGGTCACGCCCTGGACGCTGTACTTCTCCAGGTCGATCCGGACCGAGCTGCGGAGCACCTCGGTCACCGCGGTGACCCCGGGAACCGCCCGGACCGCCTGCGCCGCCTGACCGGGCACGCCCGGCGCGCTCGCGGCCAGCGTCCACGGGGCCCGGACGCCGTCCTCGGCCTGCCGGGCGGCCGCGCCGCCCAGCGTGGACTGGGTGAAGAGCACCGTGCAGACCATCGCGGTCAGCAGGGCCAGCGGCGCGGCGGCGGCGCCGAGCCGGCGGGGCTCGGCCCGCAGGTTGGCGGCGGCCAGGTGGCCGCTGACCGGGAAGACCCGCAGCACCCCGCCGGCCACGGCGGAGGCCACCCGGGCCAGCACCGGGCCGAGCAGCGAGACCGCGACCGCCAGCACCACGACGGCGGCGAAGGTGACCGGGGTGGCGGCCTTCTCGGTGTCCAGCGCGGCGAGGACGGCGACCAGGACGATGCCGCCGGCCAGCACCAGCAGGCCCGCCACGGCCCGGGCCCACCCGGCGCCCGGCACCTCGACGGCGGCCTCGGAGAGCGCCTGCCCGGGCCGGATCCGGGAGGTCCGGCGGGCCGAGATCCGGGCGGCGGCCCAGCCGGCCAGCAGGGTCGCGAGCACCGCGGCGAACACCGGGAAGACGCTCAGCGTGTGGTGCAGGGTGTCCGGCACCGCGCCGAGGTCGACGAAGCCTTCGTACAACCACCCGCCGGCGGGCAGCCCGGCCAGCGAGCCCAGCACCCCGGCGGCCAGGCCGAGCAGCAGCGCCTCGCCGCCGATCAGCCTGCGCACCTGCTTCGGCGTCGCGGCCACCGCGCGCAGCAGGGCGATCTCCCGGGCCCGCTGCTGGATCAGCAGGGCGAACGTGCCGCTGACCACCAGGACCGCCACCAGCAGGGCGGTGCCGCCGATCGCGGCCCCCATGCTGACCAGCCTCACCCGGGCACCGGCGGCGTCCGGGAACTCGGCCTGCCCGCGGTCGGCGCCGCGGTGGACGACGGCGCGGTCACCGGCCAGCACCGGGGCCAGCGCGCCGGCCAGCTTCGCCGGGTCGGTGCCGGGCGCGGGCAGCACGGCGATCGCGGAGACCTGCCCGGGCCGGCCGGCCAACCGCTCGGCCTCGGCCGGGTGGAAGAACAGCGCGCTCTGCTCGGTGAGTTCGACGCCCCGGGCGGCGGCGATGCCGGAGATCCGGTACCCGGCGGGCGTCTGCGTGGAGCGGACGGTCAGCCGGTCGCCGACGTGCAGCCCGGCCCGGGCGGCCAGGCCCGCGTCCACCACCAGCTCGTCGGCGGTGCCCGGCGCCCGGCCCTCGGCCAGGGTGAACGGGGTCAGCTCGGCGGAGGCCCAGGAGTGCCCGTACCCGGGGAGCCCGTCGGCGGCCACCGGCTGGGCGGGGAAGGTGAGTTCGGGCACGGCCGCGCGGACGCCCGGCACCGCCGCGATCCGCCCGGCCAGCGCGGCGGGCAGCCAGACCCGCTCGGCGAGCGGCTTGGCCTTCTCCTTGGTCTTGGTCTTCCCGTTGCCCTTGTCCTTGACGGTCGTCTGGTGCACCTGCTGGTCGCCGGCCACCACGAGGGGCGCGCCCGCGTACCGCTCGGTGCGGATCTCGCCGCGCAGGCCGGTCTCCAGCAGGGTGCCGCAGGCGGCGACGGTCAGTGCGGCGAAGAACAGGGCGCAGAAGGCGCCCACGAAGCCCGACCGGCGGGTGCGCAGGCTCTGGAGCGCGTAGGAGAACAGCATCACACCCACCCTCCCCGGCGCGTCGGGGCGGGGACCGCCCGGCGGAGCGGGCGGTCGGGGCTGGGCGTTCGGGGCGGCTTCGGCATGGCTTCACCCTCCCGCGCGGGAGGGTGCGGGCGCAGTGCGGCGGTCAGGCGGATCCGGGCGGGGGTTAACCCCCCAACGCCCGCTCCAGGAAGGCCGCCCGGGCCAGCAGTTGCTCGTCGGCGCCGGCCGCGCCGACCACCTGGAGGCCCAGCGGCAGGCCGTCCGCCGTACCGGCCGGCAGGCTGAGGGCGGGCAGGCCGAAGTAGCTCCAGGGCAGCGACATCACCGGGTCCCCGGTGCTGCCGAGCCCGGCCGGGGCGGGGCCGGTCGCCGCGGGGGCCAGCACGAGGTCGGCCCCCGAGGCGGCCCAGGCCTCGGCGAGCCGGGCGCGGGCGTGCTCGCGGACGCCCAGCGCCGTCGCGTGGTCCTCCGGCCGGACGGCCTGGCCGCGCCGGATGCCGGAGGCGGTCTCCGGCCGGTAGAGGCCGCCGAAGCGGGCGAACCAGTCGGCGTGCGTGCGGGCCTGCTCGAAGCGGTTGATCGTCTGGAACTGTCGCAGCAGTTCGTCGACGTCGGGCAGCAGGTCGACGTGACGCACCGTCAGTCCGGCGTCGCGCAGCCGCGCCAGCTGCCGCTCGAAGGCCCGCCGAGCCTCCGGCCGGGCGCGCTCCAGGTAGGGGCCGGCCGGTACGCCGAGGACGGGCGGCGCCGTCGCCGCCGCCGCCGCGGCCTCGGGGCGCCAGTCGTCGCAGAGCAGCGGCGCGGCCAGCGCCGCGCCCGCCAGGTCGGCGGTGAACAGGCCCGGGGTGTCGAAGCTCGGCGCGTTCGGGATCACCCCGGCGACCGGGACCCGCCCGTGCGTCGACCGGAAGCCGACCACCCCGCAGTAGGCGGCGGGCCGGATCACCGAGCCGCCGGTCTGGGTGCCGATCGCCAGCGGCACCAGCCCGGCCGCGACCGCCGCCACCGAGCCGCTGCTGGAGCCGCCCGGCGTGTGCCCGGGGTGGTGCGGGTTCCGGGTGGGCCCGGGGGCGCTGCCCGCGAACTCGGCGGTGACGGTCTTGCCCGCCACCAGCGCGCCGGCGGCCCGCAGCCGGTCCACCACGGCGGCCTGCGGGCCGGCCAGCACGCCGGGCGGCAGGGCGGAGCCGGCGTGCGTGGGCAGGCCGTCGACGTGCACGATGTCCTTGATCCCCACCGCCACCCCGTACAGCGGCGGCGCGGTGGCCCGGTCCGGGTACCGCGCGGCCAGCGCCCGGGCCTCGGCGTGCAGCCGCTCCGGCCGGCCGGGCTCGGGCACGAAGGCGTGCAGCAGCGGGTCCACCCGCTCGATCCGGGCGCAGAGCCGGTCGACGTGGGCGGACAGGCCGGGCTCGCCCGCCCGCAGTCCGGCGGCCTCGCGGGCCAACGACCGCGGCCGGACCAGGGATTCCTCCATGCCGATCACGGTACGGCCTCGTACCGGCGCGTGTCCGGGTGCGCCTACGGGTGCTCGGCGGACAGGTAGGGCGTCTCGCGCAGGTAGTACGCGCCGCAGGTGTGGCAGCAGAGTTCGGGCGTCTTGCCCCAGTCCGCCGGCTCGCGCATCGGCGCGCCCTCGTCCAGCTCCCGGCCGCACATGGCGACCGCCTCGGAGCCGCGGACCATGTGCCAGAGCCGCACCCCGCCGGCCGGGCCTTCGGCGCCGTACTCAGCGCGCATCTGGTGCATCATTCCCCCATCGTCCGGCGGCCCTCCAGCACCGGCAACCGGAGACCGGCGGGGTGGCCGGGACGGCGACCGGAGACCGGCGGGGTGGCCGGGGCGGGCTCAGACCAGGCTGCCGTGGAGCCGCAGCCGGGCGATGCCGCCGTCCGGGAAGACGTCCAGCCGGACGTGGGTGGCCGGCCGGGGCGCGTCCAGCACCAGGCGGTGGACGGCGTCGGGCTGGAGCCTGGTCCGCGGCACCAGCTCGAACCACTCCTCGGGGTCCGCGGCCCGCGCGTCCCGCCCGTACAGCGCCGCCCAGCCGGCCGCGTTGCCGACGTAGTACCCGGTGTCGATCTCCACGGCCCGGATCGCGCCGCGCCCGGCGAGCCGGAGCCGGACCCAGTCGTGGCCGTCGTCGCGGCGCCGGCGGTTCTCCCAACCGTCGCCCATCGCCCGGGACTTGCCGGGCAGGACGAGGTTGGCCGGGGGCGAGAAGAAGCGGTCCGAGGCGTCCTCGACGGCGCCGCCGTTCTCCAGCGCGGCCAGGTCGAAGGTGCCGAGCGCGGCCAGCCAGCCGGCGTCCGGCCGGGCCTCGCCGTGCACCCGGAGCCGGGCGATGCCGCCGTCGGGGTACTGGCTGAGCCGCAGGTGGGTGAACCGGCGGCCGCTGTCGACGGCGAAGCCGTTGGCGGCGTGGCCGCGCACCGGGGAGCGCGGCACCAGCGGGTGCCAGACGGTGTCGGCGGCGAGCAGCTCCTCCGGGCCCGGGGTGCCCGGGAGTTCGGCGCCCTCCAGGGCGATCTGCTGCGGGTGGTTGCCGCGGAAGTGCGCGGTGTCCACGACCACGCCGCGCACGATCCCCGGCACGCCCAGGCGGATCAGCGCCCAGTCGTGGTCGTCGGCGGCCGGGTGCGGTCGGTCGGTGCCGGCGCCGCGGCGCCGCCTGGTCTCCCAACCGTCCATGATCTGGCCCTTGTTGCCGAAGGTGTGCGGGCGGAACTCGGCGGGCTCGGGCAGCAGCAGGTTCTCCCGCTCGGCGAACAGCTCGTCGTTGGCGGCGATGACGGCGCCGCCGAGCCGCCGGTCGGCCAGGTCGGTCAGCGCGGTGAAGGCGAACTCGCCGGAGCGGTAGTCGGCGTACGGGTTGCCACCCGCGTAGGGCAGGGCGGCGGCGTCGGGCAGGGTCCTGGGGGTGTCGTCGGTGGCCATGCGTCCACCATCGCCCCGCCGTACCGATCAGGTCCATCACAAAGAACTGAGCACACCGTTCACCCTGCCTGAACGGTGGCCGCCACCTCCGCCAGGGCGGCCAGCACCCGGCGCAGCGGCGGCGTCCGCTCCGTCCCCTCCCGGACCGCCGCGACCACCCGTCGGGTCGGCAGGTCGGCCGGCAGCGCCCGGACCACCGCCCCGCCGCCGCGCCCCGCCGAGGCCAGCCGGGGCACCAGCGCCACCCCGAGGCCGGCCGCGACCATCGCCAGGATCGCCGTCCAGTCCGCCGCGGTGTGCGCGCGCTCGGGCACGAACCCGGCGTCGGCGCAGGCCGTCAGCGTGATCTCCCGCCAGGGCCCGGCGGCGCCGTAGATCCACGGTTCGCCGGCGAGGTCCGCCAGCCGCAGCCCGGGCGCTCCGGCCAGCGGGTGGCCGGGCGGCAGCGCCACGTCCAGCGGGTCGCTGAGCAGCACCGACCGGACGAACCGGGGATCCCCCGCGTCGGGCTGCACGGCCAGCGACAGCGCCAGGTCGACGTCGCCCGCCGCCAGCAACCCGTACGCCCCGGCGGCCTCAGCCTCGACCACCCGCACCACCAGCCGGGGGGCGGTCTCTCGCAGCCGGGCGATCGCGGGGACGAGCAGGCCGCCGATCGCGGTGGCGAACGCGCCCACCCGGACCTCGCCCGCCTCGCCGTGCAGGTACCCGGCGAGCTCCGCCTCGGCCCGCTCCAGCTGCCCGAACACCAGCTCGGCGTGGCGCAGCACCAGCCGCGCCGCGCTGGTCAGCCGCACCCGCCGGCCGTACGGCTCCAGCATCGGCGCGCCCAGCTGCTTCGCCAGTGCCGACACCTGCTGCGAGACCGCCGACGGCGAGAGGTGGAGCCGCTCGGCCGCCGCCGTCACCGTCCCGCACTCCCCGACCGCCCGCAGCACCCGCAACCGCCGGAGATCCCACTCACCCACCGCACCCATCGCGCCAGGCTAGGGCGTGCCCCGCCCCCACCCCCACCCCCGTCCGCCGGAGGCACGCACCACCGGGCCCGACCTCACACTCCCCTCATCCGCCCGCACTCCTCAGCGGACCCGCAACCCCCGACCGTCGGCGGCGCCACCCACCCGGCCCCCGCCCCCGGCGGCCGCCCGCGCCCCTCAGCAGGCCCGCAGCAACGCGCCGTCCTGCCACTTGAGGATCTTGTCGAAGCTGACGATCGCGCCGCGGAGGGGATGGTTGCGGAGCTGGACGTGGTCGGTGAGGGCGTGGATGAGGAAGAGCCCGCGGCCGGACTCGGCGGTGAGGTCGGGGAGGGTATCGAGGTCGACCGGGCGCAGGGTGGGGGCCGGGGGGCGACAGGGGAGGACGTGGGTGTCGTAGGGGCGGCCCTCGCGACGAGGCCGGTGGGTGGTGACGAGGGGCCCGGGGACGCTGGCCCGGCCGCGCCGGGTGCGGCGGTTGGGCGCCGGGCGGGCCGCGGGGGCGGCGGGGCGGCGCAGCTGGTGCGCGGGCGCGGTGGGTGCGGGCGGCACGGAGAGCCCGGGGCCGGAGTCGGTCACCTCGATCCGCAGCAGGTCGCCGCTGATCGAGGCGGTGACCTGGAAGCCCTCGTCGGGCCGGCCGCTCGCGCCGTGCTCGACGGCGTTGGCGCACGCCTCGCTGAGGGCGACGCCGAGGTCGTGGGCGATCTGCGGGTCGACACCCGCCGTCGCCATCGCACCGAGCAGGATGCGCCGGGCCAGCGGAACGCTGGCCGGGTCGCGCTTGAGGTGCAGAGTCCACCAGATGTCCACGGGAGGTCCCTCCTGGCTGCGGCTCCACATATAACGAGGTATCTCCGGGCGATCCGGCGGTGAACCGTGCCGGAGGTCCGCCACCGCCCGTTCGGCGGATGGACTGGGGCCGTGGTGTGTGCCGAGCGGCGCACACCGGGCGCCGCGCGCCGGGGCCGAACGGGGCATTCGTGGGCCTTGTCCGACAATCGGCGTCGGGCGGGAGTCGCCGGACGAGCCTCCCGGATTTCCCACCCTGCCCGTGTCGGTCCGGTAGGCGATGAGATGATGGGCCCCGCCATGACTGCCCACGCCGCCGCCCCGCACCCGGGCGCCCTCGCACCGGACGCGCCGGTGGGGGCCGCCGCCTGGGACCTGCGGCTTGCGCGGGCGGTCCCGTTCGCCCTGGTCTGCACGCTGATCGCGGCCGCCGGGCACGCCCTGGCCGGCGGCGGGAACGTGGCCCCGGCCGCACTCGCGACCGGCTTCGCGGCCGTCCTGGTGCTCGCGGCGGCGTTCGGCGGGCGGGAGCGTTCGCTCGGCGCCATCGCCGGTGCGCTCGGCGCGGGCCAGCTCGGTCTGCACTGTCTCTTCCACGCCTTCGGCGGCCACGCCACCGCGGCGGCCGGCGCGATGGCCGGCTCCCACCACGGCGGCGGCTCCGGGCCGCTGACCCTGCCGCAGGTGGCGGGCCGGCTGCTCTGCAACGAGGCCCGGCCCGGCACGCTCGCCGGGCTGCCCGGCAGTCCGACCGCCGAGCAGCTGGTCGCCGGCGCGGGCCTGGACCCGCGGGCGTACGCCGCCGCGCCCTGGTGGCAGGGCGGCCTGTTCGGCATGACGCCGTCGATGCTCGCGGGCCACCTGGCCGCCGCCCTGGTGGCCGGCTGGTGGCTGCGGCGCGGCGAGGCGGCGCTCTGGCGGCTGGTCCGGATCACCGCCACCGCCGCCCGGGAGCACTGGGCGACGCCGCTGCGGTCGGCGTTCGCGCTGGCCGCCGCGCTGCTGGGCGGCCTGCTCGGCACGCCCGGTCCGGCCCGCCGGTACGGCGCGCGCGGCGGGGACGACCCGCTGCCGGCCGGTGCCGCGCTGCGGCACAGCGTGGTGCGGCGGGGGCCGCCGTTCGGGGCGCTCGCGTACTGATCCCCGCCTCCCGGTACCCCCACATGTACCGGGCCCCGGGTGTACGCGGCCGCCGAGCCGTCCCCGCACTCCCGCGGGGTCCCCGGCTCCTCCCCTCTCGTCCCCACGCCGCGCGGCCCTGCCGGGGCACGGATCACCGTGCCCGGGAGCGGGCCTGCCGCCGAGCCTCCGAACGGAGACCCCGAACACCATGCGTTCCCTTACCGCCCGTCGTATCGCCGCCGTCGCCCTCACCGCCGCCGCCTCCGTGGTGGCGCTCGCCGGCCCGGCCTTCGCGCACGTCACCGTGAACCCGGGCAACGCCCCGCAGGGCGGCTACACCGCCGTCGACTTCCGGGTGCCGAACGAGAACGACAGCGCCTCCACGGTGAAGCTGGAGGTCAACCTCCCGCTGGACCACCCGCTGGCCTCCGTCCGGACCCTCCCGATGCCGGGCTGGACCGCGACCGTCGAGAAGTCCAAGCTCGACAAGCCGATCAAGGTGCACGGCAACGACGTCAACGAGGCCGTCTCCAAGATCACCTGGACCGCCGACGCGGGCGTCAAGATCGCCCCCGGCCAGTTCCAGGAGTTCCGCGTCTCGCTCGGCCCGCTGCCGACCGACACCGACAAGCTGGTCTTCAAGGCGCTGCAGAGCTACGACAACGGCGACGTGGTCCGCTGGATCGACGAGGCCAAGGACGGCCAGCCCGAGCCGGCCAAGCCCGCGCCCGTGCTGGCCCTCACCAAGGCCACCTCCGGCGACGGCCACGGCGTCACCGCCTCCGCCTCCGCCGCCCCGGCCGCCGACGGCCACGGCCACGACGGCGGCGCCAAGGAGGAGGCCGCCGCCGACACCAAGGCCAGCGACTCCACCGCCCGCGTGCTCGGCGTGGTCGGCATCGTGGTCGGCGTGATCGGCACCGCCTTCGGCATCCTCGGCCTGCGCCGCAAGAGCTCCGCCTCCTGACCCCTCGCACCGGCGGGGCCACCCCCGCGCCGCACCCCGGCCCGGGGCGGCCCCGCCGGTGCTCCACCGCGCACGATCGGACCTCCCATGCACCGCACCCCCCGCACCGCCCGCCTGGCCGGCGCCGCCGCCGTCGCCCTCGCCGCCGCCCTCACCCTGACCGCCTGCGGCTCCGACGGCGCCGGCGGCAGCGGCCCCGCCAAGGTCACCCAGCAGAAGGCCGACTCGCCGTACCAGGGCACGGTGCTCAGCAAGAACTTCGAGAAGCCCGACCTCCAGCTGACCGACACCGCCGGCCAGCCGTACGACCTGCGGCAGCGGACCAACGGCAGGACGACCCTGCTGTTCTTCGGCTACACCAGCTGCCCGGACGTCTGCCCGACCACCATGGGCGACATCGGCGTGGCGATGAAGAAGCTCTCCGCGGAGGAGCGGCAGAAGGTCAACGTCGTCTTCGTCTCCACCGACCCGCAGCGCGACACCCCGCAGGTGCTACGCACCTGGCTGGACTCGATGGGCACCGACTTCATAGGCCTCACCGGCGACCTCGCCAAGGTCAAGACGGCCGCCAAGTCGCTCGGCATCCTGATCGAGGACCCGGTGGTCAACGGCGACGGCACCGTCACCTCCACGCACGGCGCGCAGGTGCTGGCCTTCCTGCCCTCGGACGACAAGGCGCACGTCCTCTACCTCAGCGGCACCGAGGAGAAGACCTACGAGCACGACCTGCCGCTGCTCGCCAAGGGGGTCGCGGCGTGACGGGCACCGGGGCCCTGGGCTTCCGCCGCGGCGTGCTCGCGGGCGCGGCGCTGGCGGCGGCACTGGGCGGCGGCGCCATCCTGGTCGCCTGCGGTGCGGGCGGCCAGGACGGTGCCGGCGCCGCCGACGGGCCGGCCCGGCTGAGCGTCGCCGACCCGTACATCCCGCTGCCCCCGGCGGGCGGCATGGCGGCCGGCTACCTGACCGTGCGCAACGACGGCGGCGAGGACCAGCTGGTCAAGGTCTCCAGCCCCGGCGCGCAGTCGATCACCATGCACCGCTCCACCGCCTCCACCATGGAGCAGGTCGAGCGCCTGGACGTCCCGGCGCACGGCGCGTTGCAGCTCGCCCGCGGCGGCACCCACCTCATGATCATGGGATGGCAGAAGGCCCCCGCCCTCGGTGACGAGGTCGAGCTGGACCTGACCTTCGCCAAGACCGGCACCATCTCGGTGAAGGTGCCGGTCAAGGAGCTCACCTACCGCCCCGGCCAGCAGTAAGGGACCCGCGAGATGCTGAAGGCCGCGTTGCCGCGGAGACCGCAGACCACCCGCCGCCGGCTCGCCGCGCGCAGGCTCGCCGGGCTGTTCGGCGTCCTCGGCGCGCTCCTCGCGCTGATGCTCGCCGGCGCCGGACCGGCCGCCGCGCACGCCACCCTGCAGTCCACCGACCCGGCGCAGAACTCGGTCGTCGCCGCCGCGCCGCAGGCCGTCACGCTGACCTTCAGCGAGGCGGTGTCGCTCTCCGGCGACTCGGTGCGGGTGCTCGACCCGGCCGGCAAGGCGGTCGACAGCGGCAACCCGGCGCACGCCGACGGCAGGGACAACACCGCCCGGGTCGGGCTGAAGGGCGGGCTGGCCAACGGCACCTACACGGTGGCCTGGCGGGCCGTCTCCGCGGACTCGCACCCGATCGGCGGCGCCTTCACCTTCTCCGTCGGCGCGCCCTCCGACACCTCCGTCTCGGCCACCGCGCTGAACACCGCCGAGGCCGACGACGTGGTCGCCGCCCTCTACGGCACCGCGCGGACCGTCGCCTACGGGGCGTTCGCCCTGCTGGCCGGCGCGGCCGCGTTCGTGCTGATCTGCTGGCCGGCCGGCGCCACGCGGCGCTCGGTGCAGCGGCTGCTGATGAGCGGGTGGGTGGCGCTGCTGGTGTCCACCGTCGCGGTGCTGATGCTGCGCGGCCCGTACGAGCGGGGCTCCGGCGTCGGGCAGGCCTTCGACCTCTCGCTGGTGCGCGCCACGCTGGACGAGCGGATCGGCACCGCGCTGGCGGCCCGACTACTGCTGCTCGCGGCGAGCGGGGTGTTCCTGTCCCTGCTGGTCGGCCAGCTCGGACAGCCGGTGCCCCGGGTCGCCCCGGCCCCCGCGGACGACGGCCCGGACGGCGCGGACGACGCCGAGGAGGCGGACGACACCGAGGCGGCGGAGCTGCGCGAGCTGGAGCAGCGCGCCGCCGAACGGCCGCAGCGCGAGGCCCGGCTGGGCCTCGGGGTGGCCGGGCTGGTGCTGGCCGTCGCCCTGGCGGCGACCTGGGTCGGCGCCGACCACGCCTCGGTGGGCATCCAGGTCTGGCTGGCCCTGCCGCTCGGCATCCTGCACCTGATCGCGATGGCGTTCTGGCTGGGCGGCCTGGCGGCCATGCTGGCCGGCCTGCGGAACGGAATCGGCGCGGACGTCGCCGACCGCTTCTCCAAGGTCGCCTTCGGCGCGGTCGCGGTGCTCACCGCCACCGGGATCTACCAGTCCTGGCGCGGGCTCGGCAGCTGGGGCGCGCTGACCGGCACCGAGTACGGACGGCTGCTGCTGGTGAAGACCGGCTGCGTGGTCGCGATGCTCGGCGTCGCCTGGATCTCCCGCTCCTGGCTGGCCCGGCTGCGGGCCGCCCCGGCCGAGGCCGCCGAGGTCGCGCCGGCCGAGGTGCCGGAGCCGGTCGCGGTCGCGGCCCGCTCCGACGACCCGGTCCGGCAGGCCCAGCTGGCCCGCCAGCAGGCGGCCCGGAAGAACGCCGGACGCGACCGCGGGCTCACCCCGACCCGGGCCGGGCTGCGCCGCTCCGTCCTCGTCGAGGCGCTGGTCGCGGTGGCCGTCCTCGTGGTCACCACGATGCTGACCAACTCGCCGCCCGGCCGGGTGGCGGGCGAGGTCGCGGCCGGGGGCGGCGCGAAGGGCGCCACCGCCGCGCCCGCCCCCGGCGCCCCCGCCCCGCAGACCGTGCCCGGGCAGACCCTGGAGCTCAAGCTCCCGTACGACACCAAGGGCCGCACCCCGAACGCCAAGGGCACCGCGACGGTCACCCTCAACCCGGCCCGGACCGGGCCGAACGAGGTGCACCTCGCGCTGGACGGCGCGGACGGGAAGCCGGTCGAGGTCCCCGAGGTGGAACTCGCCTTCACCCTGCCGGACCGCGACCTCGGTCCGCTGCCGGTCACGCTGACCACCGACGGCACCGGCCGCTGGAGCGGCACCGCGCAGCTGCCGCTGGCCGGCAACTGGGTGGTGTCGGTGCAGGTCCGCTCCTCGGAGATCGACCAGACCACCGAGATCAAACCGCTGAAGATCGGGTGACCGCGATGGACCGCACGACGAGCACGGGGAGCACGACGAACACCGAGAGCACGGGGAGCACGGGGAGCACGGGGCCCGCGCGGACCGCGGCCGGGGCGCCGCACCGCGGCGTCACCCGGCGGGCCCTGCTGGGCACCGCCGGCGCCGGACTGGTGGTCGGGGCGAGTGCGGGGGCGGCCGGGGCGGTCGCCCTGGACCGGGCCCCGGCGGCCGCTCCCGACCCGGGCCCGGCCGGCGCGCTCGGCGCGGCCCGGCGACCGTTCCACGGGGAACATCAGGCCGGGATCCTCGACCCGCAGCAGGCCCGGGTCCAGCTGGCCGCCTTCGACCTGGCCGCCGGGGCCGGCCGGGACGCCCTGCGGGCGCTGCTGCGGCGCTGGTCCCGGACGGCGGCCCGGTTGACCGCCGGCGAGCCCGCCGAGGAGTTCGAGAACCAGGTCGCGCTGGACGCCGGCCCCTGCTCGCTCACCGTCACCTTCGGCTTCGGCGCCACCCTGTTCGACAAGGCCGGGCTGGCCGACCGCCGCCCGGCCGCGCTGGAACCGCTGCCCGCCTTCCCGGCGGACGCCCTCGACCCGGCCCGCGGCGACGGCGACCTGTTCGTCCAGATCGGCGCCGACGACGCCCTGGTCGCCGTCCACGCCCTGCGGGTGCTCCAGCGGCAGGCGGCCGGCACGGCGGCGCTGCGCTGGCAGTCGGCCGGCTTCGCCCGCACCCCCGGCGCCACCGCGCACCCGATGACCGGGCGCAACCTGATGGGCCAGATCGACGGCACCAACAACCCCAAGCCCGGCGAGGACGGCTTCGCCGGCAAGGTGTTCTGCGCCGCCGGGGGCGACCGGCCGGCCTGGCTGGCTGGCGGCTCGTACCTGGTGTTCCGGCGGATCCGGATGCTGCTGGACACCTGGGAGGCGCTGCCGCTGGACCGCCAGGAGCGGGTGATCGGCCGGCGGAAGTCGGACGGCGCCCCGCTCTCGGCGCCCGCCTCGGGCGGCGAGTCCACCCCGGTCGACCTGGCCGCGCAGGGCCCGGACGGCTCGCTGGCGATCCCGTCCGACGCGCACATCCGGGTGGCGGCGCCGGCCGCCAACGGCGGGGCGGCGATGCTGCGGCGGGGCTTCTCGTACCACGACGGCCTGCTGGCCGACGGCTCCCCGGACGCCGGGCTGCTCTTCCTCGCCTTCCAGGCCGACCCGCGCCAGGGCTTCACCCCGGTGCAGCGCAAGCTCTCCCGGGGCGACGGCCTCTCCCGCTTCCTGCGGCACGAGGCCAGCGGCCTGTACGCCGTCCCGCCCGGCGCCCCGCAGGGCGGGTACGTGGGGCAGACGTTGCTGGAGGACTAGCTCGGTCTTCGAGCAACGGCCGTAGCACGTCCCCGGCCGGAATCCGAGCGGTTCGGCAGACAACTGCCCACTGGACGGAACGCCGCCGGGTCGACGCGGCGGAGTCGTTAAGGTGGCGGGGCGTGCCCTGCGGCCCCGGCAGGGTCCACAGGACACGCCCGCCCCGGCAGGCCCTCGGTCACCCGGGCACCCCTCGTTCACTCGGTACCCCGTCCCCTGGAGGCGCGGCATGTCGGCGACCCGCTACACCTACCTCGGCCCGGCGGGCACCTTCACCGAGGCCGCGCTGCGCACCCTGCCCGAGGCGGCGACCCGGGAGCTCGTCCCGCTCGCCTCGGTGCCGCTGGTGCTGGACGCGGTGCGGGCCGGCGAGGCGTCCGGCGCGTTCGTGCCGGTCGAGAACTCGGTCGAGGGCGCCGTCACCGCGACCAACGACGAGCTCGCCTCCGGCGCCCCGCTGATGATCTACCGCGAGGTGCTGCTGCCGATCTCCTTCGCGCTGCTGGTCCGGCCCGGGACGGAGCTGGCCGACATCAAGACGGTGACCAGCCACCCGGTGGCCCAGCCGCAGGTGCGCCGCTGGCTGGCCGCCAACCTGCCGGACGCGCGGTGGGAGTCCTCCGCCTCCAACGCCGACGGCGCCCGGCTGGTGGCCGAGGGCCGGTTCGACGGCGCGTTCGCGGGCGAGTTCGCGGCACCGATCTACGGCCTGGACCCGCTGGTCAAGGACATCGCCGACGCGGCCACCGCGACCACCCGGTTCATCCTGGTCGGCCGGCCCGGGCGGGTCTCCTCGCCGACCGGCTCGGACAAGACCTCGATGGTGGTCTGGCTGCCGGACGACCACCCGGGTGCGCTGCTGGAGCTGCTCCAGGAGTTCGCGGTGCGCGGGGTCAACCTGATGCGGATCGAGTCCCGGCCGACCGGTGAGGGGCTCGGCAACTACTGCTTCCTCATCGACTGCGAGGGGCACCTCACCGACCGCCGGGTGAGCGAGGCGCTGATGGGCCTCAAGCGGATCTGCCCGCAGGTGCGCTTCCTCGGCTCCTATCCGCGCGCCGACCAGCAGGCCTCGGTGCACCAGCGGCCGGGCACCTCGGACGCCGATTTCACCGAGGCGGCCGACTGGCTCTCCCGCTGCCTCGACGGTCGCGGCGACATCTGACGGCGGCGGCGACATCCGCTCGCCGGCTTTTGTCCTCCTGACCTTTTCCGACCGTTTTCGACCGCGCTCGGACGGCGGGACGGGTGACCCCACCCGTCGTCCACAGGGCCCCTGCCGCCGGAACCGGCTGTCCACAGGGGCGCCCGCTGTCCACAGCCCGGAGTTATCCACAGACCTGGGGACGAGTCGACAAACCGGTATAGCCACTACGGGTTTCGGTCGGATCATCGGTTAGCGTCGCAGAGATGACTAATCGGACCAGAGTCACCCGTGTACCGGCAAATCACCCGTCCGAGTGCTTCAATTCCCTCACTCGGGAAGGTCAAATGAGGTTTGAAACCTCATTTCCCTAGCCTCGCGCTTCCTCCCCACCGGAGCCCGGACCGTCCACAGCCCACCGGCCCCGCCTGTGGATAACCTCACACCGGATCGTTCCCCACAGGAGTTATCCACAGGCTCCGGGGAGTTATCCCCAGGGGAAAACCCGTACCGGTGGAAGGGCCCCCGCCCGGTAGGCTTGGGCCCGTGATTGACCTTCGCCTGCTCCGTGAGGACCCTGACCGAGTGCGCGCCTCGCAGCGCGTCCGTGGCGAGGACGTCGACCTGGTCGACGCCCTCCTCTCCGCCGACGAGCGGCGCCGGTCCTCGGGCAGTCGCTTCGACGAACTGCGCAACGAGCAGAAGACGCTCGGCAAGCTGGTCGCCAAGGCCCAGGGCGACGAGAAGGCCGCCCTGCTCCAGCGCACCAAGGAGCTGGCCGCCGAGGTCAAGGCCGCCGACGCCGAGCAGAGCGCGGCCAAGGACGAGGCCGAGCGCCTGCTCCGCTCGCTGGCGAACCTCATCGACCCGGCCGCCCCGGTCGGCGGCGAGGAGGACTTCGTCACGCTGGAGGAGATCGGCACCCCGCGCGACTTCGCCGCCGAGGGCTTCGAGCCCCGCGACCACGTCGAGCTGGGGCAGATCCTCGGCGCGATCGACACCGAGCGCGGCGCCAAGGTCGCCGGTGCGCGGTCCTACTACCTGACCGGTGTCGGCGCGCTGCTGGAGCTCGCCCTGGTCAACATGGCGGTCGCCCAGGCCACCGCGGCCGGCTTCATCCCGATGATCACCCCGGCCCTGGTCCGCCCGGCCGCCATGGACGGCACCGGCTTCCTCGGCCAGGCCGCCGAGAACGTGTACTTCCTCGAAGAGGAGGACCGCTACCTCGTCGGCACCAGCGAGGTCCCGCTCGCCGCGTACCACATGGACGAGATCATCGACGCCGAGAAGCTGCCGCTGCGGTACGCCGGCTACTCGTCCTGCTTCCGCCGCGAGGCCGGCACCTACGGCAAGGACACCCGCGGGATCATCCGCGTCCACCAGTTCGAGAAGGTGGAGATGTTCGTCTTCACCTCGCCCGAGGACGCCGAGAACGAGCACCGCCGCCTGCTCCAGTGGGAGAAGGACTTCCTGAACGCCCTGGAGCTGCCGTACCGGGTGATCGACGTCGCCTCCGGCGACCTCGGCGCCTCGGCCGCGCGCAAGTTCGACATCGAGGCGTGGATCCCGACCCAGGGCAAGTACCGCGAGGTCACCTCGACCTCGAACACCACCGAGTACCAGTCCCGCCGGCTCTCCATCCGGATGCGCGAGGAGGGCAAGGTCCGCCCGCTGGCCACGCTGAACGGCACCCTGGTCGCCGTCCCGCGCACCATCGTGGCGATCCTGGAGAACCACCAGCAGGCCGACGGCTCGGTCGTCGTGCCGGAGGCGCTGCGGCCGTACCTCGGCGGGCGCGCCGTCCTGGAGCCCGCCAAGTAGCCGCCACGGCGGCACCGGGCCCCCCGGTGCCGCCCGCTCCACCCGCACCACCGCCCGAAAGCAACTCCCGGGAGACGCACGGCCCATGAGCAGCACCAGCCCCAGCCCCGTCTCCCCCGCCGACGGTGACGGCCTGCCCTTCCGGCTGGTCGCCACCGACCTCGACGGCACGCTGCTGACCAGCGAGGAGACGGTCTCCGGGCGCACCCGCGCCGCGCTGGCCGCGGCCACCGGCGCCGGGGCGCTGCACATCATCGTCACCGGACGCTCGGCCGCCTGGGCCCGTCCGGTCTTCGACGAGATCGGCTACCGGGGGATAGCGGTCTGCGGGCAGGGCGCCCAGGTCTACGACGCGGGCGCGCACAAGCTGCTCACCTCGCTCACCCTGGACCGCCGGCTGGCCGCGCTGGCGATCGCCAAGATCGAGGCGGAGACCGGCCCGCTGGCCGTCGCCGCCAACCAGGACGGCCTGGACGGCGACGTACTGGCCGGGCCCGGCTACGAGCTGCTGATCGGCTCCGACCTGCCGGTGGTCCGGGTCGCCAAGGACGAGCTGCTCCTCTCCCCGCTCAGCAAGCTGTACATCCAGCACCGCGCGATGACCGACGACCTCCTCGCCGAGACCGCCCGCCGGGTGGCCGGCGACCTGGTCGGCGTGGTGCTGGCCGGCGCCGGCATCGTCGAGCTGCTGCCGCTCGGCCTCTCCAAGGCCACCGGCCTGGCCGTCGCCGCCCGCCGGCTGGGCGTGAGGGCCGCCGACACCATCGCCTTCGGGGACATGCCCAACGACGTGCCGATGTTCGGCTGGGCCGCGCACGGCGTCGCGATGGCCAACGCGCACGAGGAACTGCTCGCGGTCGCCGACGAGGTCACCGTCAGCAACGACGAGGACGGCGTCGCCGCCGTGCTGGAGCGGCTCTACCCGGCGCGGTGAGCGCGGGCCGCTTCCGCCGGCCGGGCCGGGGACGACCGGGTGCGCCGGCCGTCGGCCGGGCCGGGGATCGTTCCGGCGGCACCCGGATGCTGACCGTCACAGGAAGAGTTTGTATGCTCCGCTGAAGCTCCGCGTCTCCTGGTGCGGTGCTCCTGTGCGGTGCTCCCGGCGGACCCGGGCCGTACCCCCGGACCCGGACAGGATTGCTGCAGCCGCCGCTGAGAGGTACGCGCATGTCAGGCCAGAGGGACGAGAGCAGGTCGGGGGCGGACGGGCGGCGGCGCGCCGACGGCGGTTCGCGCGGCGGTGTCCGCACCGAGCGGCCGGCCGACGCGAGCGGCCGGGTCCCCGCGCCGCGCCCCGGTGGCCGGGCCGAGGCCCGCCGGGCCGCCCAGGGCAAGGGCGGCGGCCGTGGCCGGTCCGACAACGGCCGCAACGACGGCGGCCGGGCCGAGGGCGCCGCAGCGGGCGGGCGCGCGGCCGCGCGCAACAGCCGCAAACCCAAGCGGAACGTCAAGAAGATCGTCGCCTGGTCGGTGGCCGGCGTCCTGGTCGTGCTGGCCGGCACCGGTGGCGCGATCTACTACAAGCTCAACGGCAACATCAAGTCCTTCGACGGCGACGCCATCGCCGCCGACCGGCCGCCGGAGGCACAGGCCGACGCCAACGGCAACAAGCCGGTGAACGTCCTGCTGATCGGCTCGGACTCGCGCTCCGGCAAGAACAGCGACCTCGGCGGCGGCAACGAGGACGGCGCCCGCTCGGACACCACGATCCTGTTGCACGTCTACGCCGACCACAAGCACGCGGTGGGCATCTCGATCCCGCGCGACGCCCTGGTCACCATCCCCCGCTGCAAGCTGCCGAACGGGAAGTGGACCGAGGAGAAGCCGGGGCAGATGTTCAACTCGGCGTTCTCGGTGGGCAACACCGAGACCGGCAACCCGGCCTGCACCCAGAACACCGTCGAGAAGCTCACCGGCATCCGGGTCGACCACACCATCGAGGTGAACTTCGAGGGCTTCGCGGCGATGACCCAGGCCGTGGACGGGGTCGACGTCTGCCTGCCCAACGACATCTACGAGGGGAACATCAACCCCAACCTCGGCAAGAAGGGCAAGATCGTCCTGCCCAAGGGCAAGCAGAAGGTCTCCGGCCAGAAGGCGCTGGACTACGTCCGGCTCCGGCACGGCATCGGGGACGACTCGGACGTCGGCCGGATGAAGCGCCAGCAGGCGTTCCTCTCCTCGATGATGGCCAAGGTCAAGGGCCAGGGCCTGAGCCCGACCACGCTGCTGCCGCTGGCCGACGCGGCCACCAAGTCGATGACGGTCGACCCCGGGCTGGACTCGGCCAAGAAGCTGATGGACTTCGCGCTGTCGATGAAGAACATCGACCTGCACGACGTCAAGTTCCTCACCGCGCCCTGGCGCTACAACGGCCCCCGGATCGACCTGGTCCACCCGGCCGTCGACAACCTCTGGAAGACCCTGCTGGCCGACCGGACCATCGACGGCCAGGACGCCACCGGCAAGCAGGAGGACGCGCCGCAGACCCCGACGGCCGCCCCCGAGACCACCCCGCCGGCGGCGCCCTCGCCCGCCGCCGTGGACACCCCGGTCAAGGTCGCGGTCTACAACGGGACCACCGCCACCGGCCTGGCCGGCAAGGCCGCCGAGACGCTGAAGGCCGCCAAGGTCACCGTCACCGGCGTCGCCACGGCCAAGAACACCAACAAGGCGACCACCACGGTCGAGTACGGCAGCGGGCAGAAGGCCAACGCGGAGAAGGTCGCGGCGCTGTTCCCGGGCGCCACCCTGACGCCGACCTCGGCGGCCGGGATCAGCCTCGTCCTCGGCAAGGACTACGCGGCGGCCAACGCCTCCGCGGCCCCCGCCGCCGGCACCCCGGCCGTGCCGGCCCCGCTGCCCTCCGAGGTGGTCAGCGAGGCCCGCTCGGCCGACGACGACATCTGCAGCAACGTCTCCTACGGCTGAGCGGGCCCCGGGCCCACCCGACTCCCGGCCCACGGGACTCCAAGGCCCGGGACTCCGGGGCCGCGGGACTCCGGGGCCGCGGGGCCTTGGAGTCCCGGGCCGGCGGCGTCAGAGCGCCGCGCGGATCCAGCCGTCGACCAGGCCGGTGAGGTCCTGGTCGGCCTGGCCGTGCTCGACCACGTGGGTGCGGATCACGTCGCCGCCGTGGCTGAACAGGCCGCCGCGCTTGTCCGCCTCCAGCACCACCTCCACCCGGTGCGGGGTGGTGACGAAGCTGACCTCCAGCGAGTTGCAGGCGTGCGCGTACCGCGGCGCCGAGGAGAACTCGATCTCCTGGTAGAACGGCAGCGTCTGCCCGGTGCCGCGGATGTGGCCGGCCTCCAGGTCCGCCGAGCGGAACTGGAAGCCGAGCTGCAGCAGGGTGTCCAGGATCCGGCGCTGGACCGGCAGCGGCTCGACCTCCAGCGGGTCGGAGTCGCCCTTGTCGAGCGCGCCCGCGATGTCCACCTCCGTCCGCACGCCGAGCTGCATGCCGCGCAGGTGCTGCCCGGCGACGGTGGTCACCGGCGTCTCCCACGGCACCTGGACGGCGAACGGGATCGACCGGTTCTCACCGGGCGCCAGCACCAGGGGGGCGGTCACCGAGAACCGCGCGAACGGGTACAGCCCGGTGCTCTCGCCGTCCTCGTGCTCGATCTCCACCCGCGCGACCAGGGTCAGGGTGATCCCCCGGATGTCCGCCTCGACCGTCCCCCCGGTCAGCTCGACCGTGCCCTGCAACGTACCGCCGGGCTGGACCACCGGCGTGGTCAGCACCGTGTCGACACCGGGACCGCCGACGCCCAGGGCACCGAGCAGCTTCTTGAACACCATGCGGGCGTCTCCTCGAAATAGGGGTGGACCGAAGTCGTCCGAAGGAACGCGAGCCGGGACCGGACGGTTCCCGCGCTGTTCACGGATGGTCCACCGGCAGTTGTAGGATGACCGGGCAAGGCAGTTGTAGGATGACCGATGACCGGCCGTCGAGACCCGGAGGGAGCCGCCATGACCAACGCCGACAGCAACCGCGCGCTGCACGCCGCCGGGCGGCGCTCGCTGGTGGACACCGCGATCGACCAGCTGCGCGAGCAGCTGGCGGCGGGGACCTGGCCGGTCGGCGCGCGGATCCCCACCGAGCACGAGCTGGCCGAGCAGCTGCAGGTCGGGCGGAACACCGTCCGGGAGGCGATCCGGGTGCTGGTGCACGCCGGCATGCTGGTCTCCCGGCAGGGCGAGGGCACCTTCGTCCGCAGCACCAGCGACCCGGCCTCCGTCCTGCGGGGCGTGCAGCGGTCCGGCGTCCGCGACGTGCTGGAGGTCCGCGCCGCGCTGGAGGCCGAGGGCGCCCGGCTGGCCGCGCTGCGGCACACGCCCGAGGACGTCGTCCGGATGCGGGCCGCGCTGGCCCGTGAGGCCGAGGTGATCGCGGCGCACCCCGAGCGGGCCGGCCGCGAGGCGACCGTCGAGCACGACCTCGAGTTCCACACCGCCGTGGTCGAGGCCGCCCACAACCCGGCGCTCACCGAGGTGTACCGCTACTTCGGCGCCTCGGTGCGCGAGTCGATGCGGACGGCCTTCGGGGACCACGAGATGCCCGAGGTGGTCGTGGCCACGCACGAGGCGCTGGTGGACGCGATCGAGAGCGGCGACCCGGACCGCGCCGAGGCGGCGTGTCGTGCGCTGCTCGCCGAGCCCACCGCGGCCGTCGAGCAGCTCCTCGCGGCCATCGCGGCCCGGAAGTAAGCGGCTCCACGAGCCCCTTCCGCCGTCCGCCTCCCCTGATTCCACGAAAGAGCAGCACGTCCTCATGGCAGTCACCCGTGCCCAGCAGCCGGTTGTCACCACCTCCTCCGCCGTCCCCCCGGTCCGCGCCCGGCTGGCCCACCCCGCGCTGCTGCTGACCGGCATCGTGCTGGTCGCCCTGAACATGCGCGCGTGCCTGGCGGCCGTGTCCCCGATGGTCGCCGAGATCCAGCGCGCCTTCGGCCTCTCCGCCACCGCGAGCGGCCTGATCACCACCGTGCCGGTGCTGTTCCAGGGCGTCGGCGCCCCGCTCACCCCGCGGCTGACCCGGCGGTTCGGCACCGAGCGGGTGGTGCTGGGCGCGGTGCTGGTGCTCGGCGCGGGCGTGCTGCTGCGGGTGCTCCCCTCGGTGGCGGCGCTGTACGCGGGCTGCGTGGTGATCGGCGTGGCGATCGCGGTGCTGAACGTCTCGATGCCGGGCCTGGTGAAGCGCGAGTTCCCGGGCCGGGCGGCGGCGATGACCGGCGTCTACTCGACCACCATGCTGGTCGGCGCGACGCTGGCGGCCGGGACGTCGGTGCCGCTGGAGCACGCCCTCGGCGGCGGCTGGCAGGCCTCGCTGGGGGCCTGGTCGCTGCTGGCGGTGGTCGCCGCGGTGGCCTGGCTGCCGCAGGTGCTGCGCTCGCGCCAGGAGCGGGTGCGGGTGGCCGCGGCCGCCCCGGTGAACCGGCCCGTCGAGGGCATCTGGCGCACGCCGCTGGCCTGGCAGATCAGCCTCTTCATGGGCATCTCGTCGCTGCTGGTCTACACCCTGGTCGCGTGGATGCCGACCATCCTGGCCGACCACGGGATGGACCGCGGCGAGGCCGGCCTGGTCTTCGCGTTCTCCAACCTGGTCCAGGTGGCCGGTGCCTTCCTGGTGCCGCTGCTGGCGGGCCGGATGACCCGGCAGCGGGCGCTGGCCGTGGTGATGGCCGGGCTGAACGCGCTCGGCATCGCCGTCCTGCTGATCGCCCCGGTGCCCGGCGCCTGGGTGGCGGCCACCATCCTCGGCGTCGCCCAGGGCGGTTCGCTGGGCCTCGGCCTCGCCTTCATCGTGCTGCGGACCGACAGCGCCGCCGGCGCCGCCCAGCTGGGCGGCATGTCGCAGGCGGTCGGCTACCTGGTGGCGGCGGCCGGTCCGGTCGGCGCCGGGGCGCTGCACCAGCTGACCGGTGACTGGACCACCCCACTGGCGCTGATGCTGGTCCTGGCCGGCGTGGTCGCCGCGGCCGGCTGGGGCGCGGGGCGCAACCGGACGCTCTGACCGGGCGCGCTCTGACCGGGCGCGCTCCGGCTCCGGCCGCGCCGGCCGCGCCGGCCACGGGGCGTCACTCCTCGGCGGCCAGGGTCAGCCCGGCCAGCCTCACCGCGGCCAGCACGGTCGCGGCCGCGGTGACCACCAGCAGCAGCGGCACCGCCACGCCGAGCCCGACGTGCGCGGTGATCGCACCGTCCCCGGCCACCGCCCGGCCCACCGAGAGACCCCACTGCTGGACGCTCAGCGTCCGGGCGCCCTCGACGAAGTTGCCGATCAGCGACTCCCAGACCAGCGCGTACGCCAGCCCGGCCACCACCGCGTGCCGGGTGACCACGCCGAGCAGCAGGAAGAGCGCGCTGTAGGCGGCCCCGGACACGAGGGCGGCGACGGTGTAACCGAGCGCCAGCCCGTCCCGGGTGCCGTACAGCAGCAGGCCGGCGAGCAGGGTCGGGACCGCCGCGAACGCCCAGGTGGTGCCGACCGCGACGACCAGCTTGGTGGCGACGATCTTCCAGCGGGGCAGCGGCTTGGCGAGCAGGTAGACGATCGAGCCGTCGTCGATCTCGGTCGCGATGGCGCCGGTGCCGACGATCAGGCCGAGGATCGGCAGCAGCGTGCCGAGGCCCAGCTGGCCGAGGATCCTGACGGTCAGGTCGTGCTTGTCCCCGCTGGAGCCGGCGGCGATCGCCGAGACGAGCAGGAGCAGGGCGGGGACCACCAGCAGCAGGATGCCGCGGCGGCGGCCCAGCAGGCCGCGCAGCGTCAGCCTGGCGACGGTCGGGTTCATGGTGTGGTCGGCCTTCCTGGGTCCGGTTCCGGGGTGCGGGTCGGGCGGGGTGGCGCTCGGCGGGGTGCGGGTCGGGCGGGCTCCCGCGGACGTGCGCTCCGCTACGCGGAGACGAGGTACGAGAAGACGCTCTCCAGCGACTCGTCCGCCGGTGCGACGGTGTACAGCCGGATGCCCGCCTGCTGGGCGACCTTCGGCAGCAGGGTGGTGAAGCCCTGGAAGTCGACCGCCTGGATGCGCAGGGCACCCGTGGCGGAGCCGCCGTCCGGCCGGGCCGTCAGATCCAGCTCGATGCCGGCCGTGGAGGGGTCGGCGATCAGCGCGGCCGCCAGCCGGCGGTCGTCGCTGGAGCGGACCAGGTAGCGGTGCGGGCGGTCGGTCATCAGCCGGCGGATCTTCCGGAAGTCCCCGGAGGCGGCGTGCCGGCCGGCCACCACCACCTCGATGTGCCGGGCCAGCTGCTCGACCTCCTCCAGGATGTGCGAGGAGAAGAGCACCGTCCGGCCGTCGGCGCCGAAGCGGCGCAGCAGCTCCATCAGCTGGAGCCGCTGGCGCGGGTCCATGCCGTTGAACGGCTCGTCGAGCAGCAGCACGGCCGGGTCGTGGACCAGCGCGGAGGCCATCTTGACCCGCTGCTTCATGCCCTTGGAGTAGGTGCCGGTCTTCCGGTCCTGGGCGTACTCCATCTCGACCAGGGCCAGCGCCCGCCGGGCGGCGGCGCCCGGGTCGGCGAGGCCGTGCAGTTCGGCGTTGGCGAGGACGAACTCCCAGCCGGTCAGGTAGTCGTACATCGACTCGCGCTCGGGGACGAGCCCGATCCGCCGGTACACCTCCTGGTTGCGCCAGATCGGCGCGCCGTCCAGGGTGACCGCCCCGGTGGAGGGGGCGAGGAAGCCGCTCATCATGTGGATGAGCGTGGACTTGCCCGCGCCGTTGGGCCCGAGCAGCCCGGTGATGCCGGGACCGATCGTCATGCTGACGTCGTTGACGGCGACCACGTTGCCGAACCAACGCGAGACCTGGTCGATGCTGATGGTGGCCATGACGCCCTCTCAGGTGGTGGTGGTCAGATGCTGCGGTAGCGGCGCAGCAGCAGCGCGTACGAGCCGGCCACCATCGCGGCCGCGGTGGCGGCGAAGACGAGCACGCCGAGGGCGCCGGGCGCGTGCATCCGCTCCGGACCGCTGCCGAGGTCGAACAGCTCGTTGGTCAGGCTCTCCACGAGTCCGCCGGGCGAGAGCAGCGTGATCCACTGGGCGGAGTCCGGCACGGCGGAGGAGACGCCCCGGCTGATGCCGACGACGATCCCGACCACCGCGGTGCTGATCGCCAGGTAGCCCATGATCGCGGCCACCCCGAAGCCGCGGCGCGGCGTGGTCGCGGCGATCACCACCGCCACCGAGGTCGGCACCAGGGCGTACAGCACCGCGGCAACCAGCCCGTACAGGAGGTGCGCGGTCTGGTGCCCGAAGCTCAGCCCGCCGAGCAGCGCGCCGGCGTAGAGCACCAGCAGCGGGGCCGCCATCAGCAGCAGCTGGGCGGTGACCATCGCGGCGAACTTCGCCCGGACGTAGTCGGCCCGGGTGATCGGGCGGGAGAAGTAGAGCGGGACGGTGTGGTGCCGGAGGTCCCGGGAGAACAGCACGGGCGCCTGCGAGGCGAGGAAGATCGAGACGACCAGCCCGACCACGCTCAGGTACTGCGGGTAGTCGACCGGCAGGTCGTCGCGCCCGGTGGCGAGGGTGAGCGTCACCATGATGGCGGCGGGCGCGGTGGCCGCGCCGAGCACCAGCATCGGCAGCACCTTGGACTTGCCCGAGCGGCCCAGCCCGTACGCGGCGCGCAGGCTCTGGGTGAACAGCGAGCGGGTCGCGTAGGAGCGGCCCAGCCGGGGGCCGGTGTAACCGCGGTAGCCGATGTCGTGGATGACGCCGGTGTCGGCGCGCCCGGTCTCAGGAGGCAGCGGCATCTGCGGCACCTCCCTGGTGCTCGGTGGTGTGGTCGGCGGGGTCGTCGCCCGTACCGGTGAACAGTTCGGCGACGCGGTGACGGCGCTGCTCCAGCCGGACCAGCCCGAGGCCGAGGCCGGCCACCGCGTCACGGATGGCGTCGTACGTGTCGTCACCCGCGAGCCGCACCAGCAGGATCCGCGGGCCGTCCGTCTCCACCACGAGCCCGGCGGCGACCAGCCGCTCGCGCACGGCGGCGCTCGCGTCGGGGGTGCCGCCGTCCGGGGTGCGGCCGTCGGGGAAGTCGGTCACCTCGACGGCGAGGGTGGCCGTCGCGCCGGTGAAGGAGGCGGTGGAGGAGGAGCGCAGCAGCCTGCCGCCGTCGATCACCACCAGGTGGTCGCAGGTGCGCTCCAGCTCGCCGAGCAGGTGGGTGGTGACCAGCACCGAGATGCCGAAGTCGGTGTACACCCGGCGGATCAGCGCCAGCATGTCGTCCCGGCCGACCGGGTCCAGCCCGTTGGTGGGCTCGTCCAGCAGCACCAGCTTCGGGTCGTGCACCAGCGCCTGGGCCAGCTTCACCCGCTGCTTCATGCCGGTCGAGTACCCGCCCATCGGCCGGTACCGCTCCTCGTACAGCCCGACGTGCCGCAGCGTGTCGGCCGTCCGCTCCCGGGCCGCCGCGGCCGGCAGCCCGGCCATCCGCGCCATGTGCACCACGAACTCGGTCGCCGAGACGTCCGGCGGCAGGCAGTCGTGCTCCGGCATGTAGCCGACGCGCTCGCGGATCTCCGGACCCCGGGTGGCGATGTCCAGCCCGAGCACCCGGCCGGTACCCGAGGTCGCGGGGGCCAGCCCGAGCAGGATCTTGATGAGTGTGGACTTGCCCGCGCCGTTCGCCCCCACCAGTCCGACCACCCCGGGCTCCACCTCAACGGTGAGCCGATCGAGGGCGGTGACCCGGGGGAACCTCTTGGTGAGGCCGTCCGTCTTGATGACAGTGGACACGTCCCTCAACGTAGTGCGCCCGTCGTGTGCGGGCCATGAGCTGGAATGACGAACCCGGCCTGATGCTGCGGTATGACGTCCACCGGTGATCCCCTAGGGGGCGGCGGCGACGGCGCGCTTTTTGTACCCTGGTCGAATTCCTGACGGGGGGTCGCCGGGCCGACCGGTCCGGCCGGACGGAGTGGACACGTGACCGATCGCGCGACCGAGTTCGACCGCATGATGAACCCCTGGGCCTACGACTCCGCGGGCCGACTGACGGCCGAGGCCCGGCGGCAGGAGACCGCCCGCACCCGGCTCTGCTCCTCCGGGGCCCCCGGCCGCGGCGGCGGGACGGTCCGGGTCGACCCGGACGCGTTGGGCGACGCCGCCGACTCGTCCGACCGGATCCACGGCCGGGTCAACGGCGAGGGGCGGGCCGCGGAGGACGAGACCTCCCGGGTATCCGCCTCGCTGACCGGTTGGAGCACCGGCAGGGCCGCCGCGGAGACCGCGTCCGCCTGGGACCGGCAGATCGCCGCGCTCGGCAGCACGATCGGCGAGGTCACCCAGGCCCTGCGGCAGAGCGCCGCGAACTACGAGAGCACCGAGTCGGGCGTCAAGCACGACCTGGGCGCCTGAGGGGCGGACGCGATGGTCGACTTCCACGAGCTGCGCACCGCGAAGCTCGGCGTCCTCGACGAGGCCGCCACCGCCTGGGACGACGTGGTCGGGAAGCTCCGGGCCATGGACCAGGACTGGGACGCAACGGTGATCCGCAAGGTCGACTCCGCCGCCTGGAACGGCCCTTCGGCCGACCTGGCCCGGCCCCGGCTCCGGCGCGTCAACGAGCAGCTCACCGCCGCCGTCACCGAGGCCGGCGCCATCGCCTCGATCCTCCGCGACGCCGGCAACGACTTCCGGGCCGCCAGGTCCACGCTGGACGAGGCGGTTGCCGACGCCCGGGCGGCCGGACTGACCGTCACCGACGACGGCACCGTCAGCTGGCCGCCGGCCGACAACGCCACCCGGCACGACCGGGAAGCCCTCCAGGCCTATGAGAACGAGAACCGCGCCAGGGCCGAGGCCGCGCGGAGGGCCATCGACGCGGCCGTCCAGGAGGCCACCGCCGCCGACGAGCGGGCCGCCTGGGCGCTGCGCTCCGACACCCGCACCGACGGCGCGAAGTCCTTCAACGCCACCGCGGTCGGCGCCGGTCCGGACGCGGACGGGATCCGCGCGGCCCGGCTCGCGGCCCGGGGCGGCAGCCTCTCGGACGCCGAACTCACCGAGCTGAACTCGTTGGTGGCCGCCAACCGGAACGACCCGGTGTTCTCCACCCGCTTCTACCAGGACCTCGGCCCCCGGGGCACGCTGCAGGCCTGGAACAGCATGGTCGGCGACGAGTCGCCGCTCGACGGGGCCGACGACGCCCGCCGGAAGCAGTACCGGGAACTGCAACGGAACCTCGGCCTCGCCCTGGCCACCGCCACCCGCACCGGCAACGTGCCGCACCTGCCCGACCAGTGGGCCGCCGACCTGCGCGGGGCCGGCGCCGAGCCGGTGCGGGACAAGCCCTACCGGCAGAGCGGCACCGACTACGCGCCCTACGGCTACCAGGTGCTCTCCGGCATCCTGCGCACCGGCGACTACGACCCGCACTTCCTCGTCCCGATCGCCGAGCACATCACCCAGCTGGACACCGACGAGAAGTACTGGCCGGCCCCGCTGTACGGCCCGCGCGGCGACCGGCGCGGCTTCAACCTGCTGGGCCCGGAGGGCGGTTCCGGCTTCGAGCCGACCACGGCGGTCCTGGAGGCGCTCGGCCACAGCCCCGGGGCGGCCACCAGGTTCTTCCACGACGCGCCGACCGCGTACCGCACCGACGGCACCGTCGACCCGAACGGCAAGGCCGAACCGGCCGACTACCTCCACTACTTCACGCACGGGAAGGAGTACACGCCGGACACCCTCGCGCGGAACGACGAGCTGCGCCGGGCCGGCGCGCGGAGCGGACCGGACGCGCTCGGCCACGCCCTGGAGGCGGCCACCACCGGCCGGCCGTACGACGACCCCTCCGGGACCCCGGTCGGGCACACCGCCGACCGGGCCGCCGTGATGCACAAGGTCGTGGAGACCTTCGGCAACCACGGCGCCGGCGGCGTCCTCGACGAGCTCCGGGGCGAGGACGGCAGGTTCGCCCCGCTGCGGGACAGCCTCGGGCGCATGTCCGCCGACTACATCGGCGACGTCCAGCGGGCGCTCTCCCCGCACAAGGACGACCTGCCGGTGAACGGCGCCCCGGCCGGCCTCAAGGGCTCGTCGGTCCACGGCCTGCTGGACGCGCTCGGCCGCGACCCGGACGCGTACGCCGCCGTGGCCAACGCCAACCAGGCCTACTCCACCGCGGTGGTCCGCGGCCACCTGGAGAGCGGGGCCGACTTCCCCCGGCTGGAGGCCGACGTCGACTCCACCGCGCGGGCCGGCGGCGTCGTCGGCGGCATCCTCAACGAGGCCCGGATCCACCAGGTCCACACCGGGCACGCCACCTCCGACCAGGAGTACGACGAGGCACTGGAGCGCAACGCCGGCTACGCCACGACGGCCTTCACCACCACGATCGGCGTCCTCACCGAGACGGTGCCGGTCGCGGGCGAGGTCGCCGGCTTCCTGGTCGAGGAGATCACCGACAGCGTGGTCAGGGCCAACCGGCGCGACACCACCGAGGACGGCCGCCAGGAGGGCCGCGACCACGCCGCCGAAGGCCGCGCGGCCGCCGCGCTGGGCGCCAGGCACATCGTCATCGCCGCGGCCGACGGCACCGGGCTCGATGCCGAGGACGTCCGGCGGCTGGCCGACGGCGCCGGCGACCGGGCCCTCGACGGGTACACCGACGGCTCCAACACCGACCAGAGCTCCAACGGGAGGATCTCCGGATGACCGGGGCCGCACACCGCACGGCGGGGGCCGCACTCGCACCGGCCGCCGCACTCGGCCTGGCCGGGTGCGGCGGCGACGGCTCCGGCGAGGCCGCCGCGGGCGAGGGCACCGCCTGCGACGGGGTGGTCCGCACCGACCGCGCCGGCGCGTTGCTGGAGGACGGCGCCGCCACGGCGTACGAGCTCGACCGGCAGCTCGACGCGGCACGGCAGCCGGGCCCGCACCTGCTGGACCGCACGGCCGAGGCCGGGCAGGGCCCCCGGCTCAGCGTCCGGCTGACCGGCTGACCGGCTGACCGGCTGACCGGCTGACCGGCAGCGAAACCCCGGGCGGCGGCCTCCGGGCCCCGGCCCCGTCGGCCGGCGAACCGGTGTACGCGCTCGACTCCGGCGAGCACAGCACGGTCACCCGCTGGGGCGCCCGGCTGACGTTCCGCCGCGACGGCACCTACGCGAAGTCCGGCGAACCGCTCTGCTTCACCGTCCGGGCCGGGCCGTACCAGGCCTCGGGCGAGGCCCCGCGGTCGCCCGCGCCCCGGTGGAGCGCGGAGGCCTGGGCCCGGCTCGCCGCGGACAGCGCACGGCGGGCCGCCCGGGGCCCGCTCGGGTGCTCCGCACCGGTCACGTGGCCAGCGGGGATCCGGCGCTGGTGCCGGCCACCGGCACCAGCGCCGGGCTCGCCGGGCGCCACCGGGTGACGGGCTCGCCGCGGGCCACCGGGTGAGGCGCCGGGCTCCGGGGAGGCGCGCACCGCGCCCTGCCCGGCCACGGTGCGGGCCGGGCCGGCGGAACAGGTCTGCGGCCGCGCCACCGTGGTCGACCGGCCGCGGCGGCGCGGGTTCGCCGCGGGTGTCGTGGGCCCGGGCGGGGGCGCGGGGTGCGCCGCCCACCCGGGGTGCCGTCAGGCCAGCAGGTCGGACTGGAGGGTGACGACCTGGCGGAAGGCGGCGGTCTTCACGCCCTTGGGGTTGGTCATGGTGACCACCGCGACGACGTCCCCCGCCGACAGGTACGCCACCCGGGCGGTCGGCCCGTCGCCCTGGCCGGTGGCCGGCGTCTCGCGGAGCGCGAGGTCGACGCCGGAGACCGAGTCCCAGCCGTCGGTCGGGCCGTTCCTGAGACCGGGGATGTCCTTCGGCTCGCCGTTGGCGCGCAGGTCGGCGAAGACGTCCCAGGCCTCGGAGGAGGAGCCGAAGGAGAGCAGCCGGATCTGCGTCCGGGTGCCGTCGTTCGCGGTCCACTCCCGGACGGTCGCGGCGCGGCAGGCGTCCTGCAGCAGCAGGGCGCGCAACTTGGCCGCCTCCTTCTGCTCACCGGCGAGCGCGTCGCACGGGACCCAGTCGGCCGTGGCCGCCCCGGCGGAGGGGCTCGCCGTCGCGGACGGGCTCGTCGTGGGGCTGCCGGAGGCGCTCGGCGACGCCGAGGGGCTCGCGGAGGCGGAGCCGGACGCGGTCGCGGACGGGGTCGCCACCGGGGCCGGCGTCGGGAAGACCACCGGCGCCAGCGAGCCGCCGGCCTCCTTGGGGACGGGCAGCAGCAGGTGGCGCAGGTCGGCCGCGTGGCGGCTCTTGTTCTGCCGGGGCACCGCCTTGCCGGAGGGCAGCGGCGGCAGCACCAGGGCCGGGAAGGTGTAGCGGCCGTCCGGCTCGGTGGCCAGGCCGGGCAGGTCGGTGCGGTCGGGGGCCATGACGGCGGCCGCGGCGCCCGTACCGGACAGCGCGCAGACCAGGACCGCCGCGCCCCAGCGCAGCGCCGCCTTGCGCCGGCGGGTGCGGCGGGCGGCGAGCTCCTCGGGGCTCAGCGGCTCGGGCAGGGGCGGTGCGTAGGCCACGGCCCCGGGCGCGGGCGGCGCGAACGGGTTCGGCGGCTCACCGGCCGGAGCCGGCGGGGCGGCGGCCGGAGCCGGCGGGGCGGCGGCCGGAGCCGGAGCAACGGCGGCCGGCGGGGCGGCGGCCGGCGGGACCGGCGGGGCGGCGGGCGCTTCGGCCGGGGTGGCCGCGCCGTCGTTCGGGGTGGCGCTGTCGGTCATGCGGACGCTCCCGGGCTGGCGAGGCGGTCGAGCTGCTGGGTGAAGAAGGCGACGATCTTGTCCTTGGGCAGCGGTGCCACGCCCTCGGCGGTCATGATCACCAGGAGGTCGCCCTCGGCGGCCGAGCACTCCAGGTAGTCGATCGGCGCGGACGGCGGGGCCGGCATCAGGTAGCAGTGCGCCTCGGGGTGGTTCGGGACCGCGGGGCCGATGCGGAAGAGACCGGTGTCGCCCGTGAACACGGCCGTGTACTCGTTCGCCTTCTGCACCTCCTGCTGGTTGAACTGGCGCAGCTTCATGCCGATGACCAGGTCGCTGTTGGCCGTGGCCTTGTAGGTGCGCACACCGGTGGCCTTCACGTGCAGGCCCTCCCAGTACTGGCGGAGCTTGTCCCGCTTGTCCTTGGGGATCTGCTGGAGGTCGTCGTCCAGCTCGGCGGAGAGCTGGTCCGCGCTCAGCTCGGTGTCGTTGCCGTAGCCGCCCTCGTCGGGGCCGAGCGCGTAGCCGGCCGGGACGGGGAGCAGCAGGTCGCGCAGCGAGCCGAAGTGGTTGCCGTTGGCCTTGGCGCCGAAGGGGGTGGCGCTGGCGCTCGGGGCGGGCGCGGCCGTCGGCCCGGCGGCGGTGGCCGGCGCGGGGTCGTCGTACTGCGTCTTGATGATGCCGAGGCCGATCACCACGCCGACCAGGGCGGCCGCCACCGTCGCACCGGTGGCGCGCAGGAGCCGGCGGGAGGACGGCGCGGGGGCCGCCGGGGCCGGCGGCGCGGGCTCGACGCCGGACAGGGCCGCGTCGGCGGTGGGCGGGGCCGCGTCCGCCACGGTCGGGGCCGCGTCGACGGCGGGCGGCGCGGGCTCGACGGCGGGCGTCGGCTCGGGGGTCGTGGCCCCGGTCACGGTGCTGTCGCTCATACCAGCCGCTCCCACTGCTGCTTGGCTATGCCCTTGACGACCTCGGGGTCCACCGGCTGCGTGCCGAAGACCTCGACCTTCATCACCACGGTGCCGCGCTGGGCGAGCGCGGTGCCGGGGTAGTACTGCTCGGTGGTCTCGGCCCAGTGGTCGGGGGTGCTGTCGACCTCGTACCCCCCGTTGGCGTCCTCGGCGAACGGCTTGAGCCGGTAGCCGCCCGCACGGGACTTGGCCTCGGCGGCGCGGTCGGCCGAGAACTGGATGAGCGTGACCCGGACCTTCAGGCCGTCCTTCTTCCAGTCGACCTCGACGGCGCGCCGGAACTCCTGGGTGTTCAGCCTCTTGAAGATGTCGCCCGACCGGCCGCTGCGCTCGGCGAGCTCGCCGACGGTGATCCAGCTGGGCGTGTCCGGGTAGTCGGCCCACGGGGTGCTGCCGGCCGGGGCGGTCATCAGCAGCTTGCGCAGGTCGCCGTCGATGCCGAGCGGCTTCGGCCCGGCCGCGGCCGCGGCCGCCGGGTCCACCGCGCCCGCCGGGTAGGAGGGCAGCGCGACCTGGATCGGCGGCAGCGGCGTCGCCGGGCGGCCCGCCTGGACGAGGTAGCCGGCGGCGCCGCCGACCACGGCGCCGAGCACCAGCCCGGACACCAGCAGCAGCACCGGCCGCGGGCGGCGCGGCCGGCGCACCGGCGCGGGCACGGCCGCGGGCGCCTCGGCGAGCGGGAGGGCGATCAGGTCGACGGCGGGCGGCGCGGCGGGAGCGGCGGGAGCGGCCGGCGGCTCGGCGGGTACGGCCGGCTCGGCGGGTACGGCCGGCGGAGGCGCGTCGGCGGGCGACGGCTCCACGGGTTCGGTGGTCACGGAGTGGCTCCAGGAAGGGAAGGGTGACGTCGGACGGGGTTACGGCGGGGCTCAGCCGCCGGAGGACAGCCACTCGCGCTGGCGCTTCATCAGCTCGCTCAGCAGGGCCTTGTCCGGGTTGCCCTTCACGTCGACGTCGATCGTGTACTGCACGTCGCCCTGGCTGGAGATGCCGGTCATCGAGCCCGTGTAGGCCTGCTGCTTGGGCTTGTTCACGTAGCCGTGGGCGTTCGGGTCCCCGTCGATGTCGATCGGGTCCAGCTTCATGGTGTGGTTCTTCGCGAAGTCGCCCGCCTGCGCGGCCGATCCGAAGTGCAGCAGGGTGACCGTCACCTCGGCCTTGCCGTCGGCCGTGCGGTACATCCGGGTCGCGGCCTCCTTGTAGCCGTACGACTTGAGGATCCGCATGATGCCGTCCTGGTTGCCGAAGAGCTCGGACACCTCCTCGTCGGACATCGTCATGCCGTCGGCCGGTCCGTAGGACTCGCCGCCGTCCGGGATCGGGAGCAGGAAGTAGCGCAGGTCGCCGTCGTGCCGGCCGCCGCTGACGGTGCCCTTGACCGTGCTGGCGGGCTTGGGCACGGGTGCCACGGTGGTCGGCACGGCGGAGGGCGTGGGCGTCGCGGAGGCGGGCGCGGTCGGGCTCGCGCTCACGGTCGGGCCCGCGGTGGCCGGGGCGGCGGCGGCCGGGCGGGCGTCCGGCTTGCCGACGGCCACGGTGACGGCGGCGCTGGTCGCGGTCACCGCGAGCAGGCCCGCGGTGGCGAGGGCGACGCCGACGGCGCGCGGCAGCTTCCGCGCGGGCGCGGCCCCCTCGGCGGGCGCGAAGGCGGGCGCGGCCCCCTCGGCGGGCGCGAAGGCGGGTGCGGCACCGGAATCCGGTGCGGCGGTGGTGGCGGACGGGACGCCGTGGGCCGGATCGGCGGCAGGCGGCACGTTTTCGGGCGCGGACAAGGAACTCCCCCCGGGACATGTGGAATGTCGCGCACGGGGCCCCTCGCGGGCCACCCCCCGTGGCTCCCCAGGCCGACCGTCACGCGTCTCACCAGGGATTATGAGAGCCGGTCCACACCTCTGCCAAAGAAATCAATCACCGCAACCCACCCAACGGACGATCAATCGGACACGCCGTGATCGAACCGCAATGGGCGGGCCGGCCCCACCGCCGACCCGCCCGCGCCGCGTCCGCGCACCCCCGTCTCCGTCCCGTCTCCGCCCCCTCCCCGCACCGCGGCCGCGCCCCCCGCCGCCGCTACGCGCCGATCGCCGCCAGCACCTCCCCGGCCGCCCGGGCGCCCTCTGCGGCGCCGCCCTCCATGTAGCCCTGGAAGTCGTACGAGGTGTGCTCGCCGGCGAAGTGCAGCCGGCCCTGCGCGGTGCCCTCGTACCCGGCCCAGCCGGTCAGGTAGCCCACCGGCCAGTAGGAGTAGGCGCCGTACGAGTACGGGTTGAGGTGCCAGGCGGAGAGCGTGGCCCGCCCGTTCCAGGCGGCGGACGTCCCGGGCCAGAGCACGTCGATCTGGCGCAGGTAGCGGCCGGCGAGCTCCCGGGTGTACGGGACGGAGGCGTCGGTGAACGCGGCCGGCGGGGTGAGCCCGCGGGCCGGCGAGCCGCCGCCGTACTGCACCAGGATGCCGGTGTCGCCGGGCTGTCCCTTGGTGACGTCCCAGGCCTGCTGGAACGGCAGGTCGGCGAAGCACTCGCCGCCCGAGACGCCGGGCCAGGGGCCGGTGCCGCGCCAGGGGCGGTCGCCGAACTGCATGTTGAGCTTGGTGCAGGCGCCCATCCGCATGTTCCGCAGCACCCCGGTCATCATCGGGTCGAGGCCGGCCCGGGAGAGGTCGACCCGCTGCTGGAGGACCGGCAGCGGCAGCGCCAGGATGGTGTGATCCGCGGTGACGGTGCGGGTGCCGCCGCCGTCGAGGTCGAAGGCGAGCGTCTGCGAGCCGTCCGCGTTGCGGGTGACGGCGGTCAGCGTGTGTCCCGGCCGGACGGTGCCGGGCGGCAGCGCACCGGCGATGGCGTACGGGAGTTGGTCGTTGCCGCCGGTGATGTGGAACCGCTCGTCGGAGCCGCCCCAGATGTTGAAGTCGCCCGGCTGGGCCTGCCAGGAGAGCATCAGCAGCAGGGCGAACGCGGACTGGTCGGCGGTGTCGGCGCCGTACTCGACGGCGTAGGCGACGTCCAGCAGGGCCCCGAGCCGGCTCGAAAGCCCGCCCGGCACCCGGGAGTCGATCCATTCCCGGACGGACATCCGGTCCAGCCGGACGGCGCCCTCGCTGTGACTGTTCCAGGTCGGGCCGGCGCCGCCGTCCTGGACGTCGGCCTTGATCAGCTGCCAGATCTGCTTGAAGTCCTCGTCGGCCCGGGCCCGCGGGTAGTAGCCGCCCTGGAACCAGAAGTGCTGCTCCGCCTGCGAGCCGTACGCGGCGGCCACGTCGGTGGTGCCGAGCCCGAACCGCTGGCAGAGCTGCCGCACGGTGTGGTGCCCGGTGTCCACCAACTCGCCGCCGTACTCGGACACCTGGCCGTTGAGCCAGAGCCCGGGCCGGGTCACCCCGCCGCCCGAGTACATCCGGCCGCCGATCCGGTCCGGGTTGGCCTCGTAGACGGTGGCGGCGATGCCCTTGTCGGCCAGCGTGAGGGCGGCGTTGAGGCCGGAGATGCCGGCGCCGACGACGGCGATCCGGGGCGACGGGCCGACCGGTCTGTCGAGTCCGGCCCGCCGCTCCGCGTCGGCACTCGGACCGGTGCCCTGCGCCCGGGCCGGACGGGCGCCGGTGAGGCCGTAGGCCGCCGCGCCGAGGCCGAGGGCGGCCGCCCGGGCGAGCAGCCGGCGCCGGGACGGGCCGTCCGGCTCGGCCCGCGCGTCGTCGCGCAGCCCGCGGTACTCGCCGACCGGCATCCGCAGCCGGTCGGCGGTGGCCTGGTCGGCGGCCAACTTCCCGAGGAGGCGGGCTTGTTCGGAACGCGGCATGGGGGGAGTCCTTCCGTGACGGGGGCGGCCGGCCCAGTGTGCTGGGCGGCCTCCCCGTCACGGCAGGAGCAGCGTGTAGCCGGGCCCGGCAAAGGCTTGACGGGCTGTCATCGTGCGCCGTCGGCGCCGGCGGGCTATGGGCTCCCGGGGGTCCGCGGTCAGGAGTGGGCGCGCTCGGTGACCTCGACGACCTTGCCCGAGGAGTCGATCGCGATCTTGTAGTCGCCGCCCGAGCACGGGTAGAAGCCCTTGGTGCTGGTCGGGTCGGCGAGGCACTCGTTGATGTGCTTCACCAGGTCGGCGACGTTGACGTCCTTCGGCGGCACCATGACCGAGTTGAGGTGGCCCTTGACCGTCGCCGCGAACGGCGCGTTCTTGTCGGCGCCGGTCGGCTCGAAGACGACGTCGTTGACGCCGCACGCGGTCTTGGTGTCCTTGTAGACCAGCGTGGTCGTGGTCGTTCCCTTGGCCGGGTAGACCCACTTCTGGCCGGCGGGCAGCGGCGCGGCGTCGCAGAAGCCCTCCGGCTCGCCGCTCGCCCCGGCCGAGGGCTTGCCCGAGGGCTTGGCCGTCCCGGCGGGCTGACCGCTCGCGCTCGGCTTGGCCGTCGCGCCGCCGGTGGCGCCGCCGGCCGGAGCCGCGCTGGCCGAGGCGGTCGGCGCGGCCGGGCCGCTCCCGCCGGCCCGGTCCGAGGAGTTGTCCGGCCCGCAGGCGGAGAGCCCCAGGACGGCGGTGGCGACCAGACCGGCGCCGAGCATTCTGGTGAAGGTGGACATGCGAAAAGAACCCCCGTTTAACACATGATCAGATTGTGAGGTGCGGCGGAAAGACTAGCGCCTCCCGCCGTCACCCCCTCCGCCACCGAGCCCGGGTCAGCCCAGCTGCGCCAAGCCCTCGGTGGCGATCCGCTCGAAGACGGCCTGGTCGGTCGCGAAGACCGAGTCCGGCACCGGCCAGTGGATCACCAACTCCGTGATCCCCAGCTCCTGGTACCGGCCCGCCCAGTCGACGAACGCGTCCACCGAGGCCAGCGGCTGCTCCGCCGTCGAGCCCTGCAGCAGCACCTTCTCCAGCGTCGCGACGTCCCGGCCGGTCGCCTCGCAGGCGGCCGTCAGCTTCTCGATCTGCTTCGCGATCACCTCGGGCGCCTGCTCCGGCGGCACGTCCGCCGGCCCGCGCGGGTCGCCGTACGTCACCCAGCCCTGCCCGTACTCGGCGGCCAGCTTCAGCCCGCGCGGCCCGGTCGCCGCGACGTAGAACGGCAGCCGCGGCGTCTGCACGCACCCCGGGATGTTCCGCGCCTCCACCGCCGAGTAGTACGTGCCCCCGCGCGTCGTGGCGTCGGTGCGCAGCAGCTCGTCCAGCAGCGGCAGGAACTCCCCGAACCGGTCCGCCCGCTCCTTGGGCGACCACGCCTCCTGCCCCATCGCGGTCGCGTCGAAGCCCGTCCCGCCGGCCCCGATGCCGACCGTGATCCGCCCGCCGGACACGTCGTCCAGCGTGATCAGCTCCTTCGCGAGCGTCACCGGGTGCCGGAAGTTCGGCGAGGTCACCAGCGTGCCCAGGCGCAGCCGCTCGGTGGCCGTGGCCGCCGCCGTCAGCGTCGGGACGGCGCCGAACCACGGCTCGTCCCGGAAGCTCCGCCACGACAGGTGGTCGTAGGTGTACGCGGCGTGGAACCCGAGGTCCTCGGCCCGCCGCCAGATCTTCTGTCCTTCGCTCCACCGGTGGATGGGGAGGATCACCGTGCTCAAACGCATGCCACCGACCCTACGGCAGCCGTCAGGACACGACCGCCGGGTGCCGGCCGGCTCCCGGTCGGATCCCATGCCGCAGCCGGCGTCGTCCGCGCGCGGTTCCGCCGTCGGCGGACCCCGATCGCGCTCGGCGCGGCCGTGCGGGTTCGGGGCTGCCACCGACCCGAGGTCCGTGGTGCTCTCCGTGGTCGGCACGGAGGCGGTGCGCACCCCTGCCGGAACAGACTGTGGTCACGGTGATCGGCCCGACGGACCGGGCCGATCACGACCGGCGACCGAAGGAGCGATCATGGCCGGCACCACCAGCACCAGCAACGCGTACGAGGGGTTCTCCGCGGAGGAGCGGGCCGCGATGAAGGCGCACGCCCTGGAGCAGAAGAAGGCGGCGCGCCCCGGCTCGCGTGCGGACAAGGCGGCGGAGGCGAAGCGGGACGTGCTCGCGAAGATCGCCGAGATGCGGGACTCGGACCGGATCATGGCCGAGCGCGTCCACGCCGTCATCACCGCCAACGCCCCGGCCCTCGCGCCGAAGCTCTGGTACGGGATGCCCGCCTACGCGCTGGACGGCAAGGTGGTCTGTTTCTTCCAGAGCGCGGAGAAGTTCAAGTCGCGCTACGCGACGCTCGGTTTCAGCGACCAGGCGAAGCTGGACGAGGGCTCGATGTGGGCGGCCGGCTTCGCCCTGACCGAGGTGACGCCCGAGGTGGAGGAGCGGATCGTCGAGCTCGTGCAGCGGGCGGTGTGAGCCGCGGCGCGTGCGTGACTCGGCCGCGGCGCGGCTACCGGACGGCCATCGGCGCGAGGCCCAGGCCGGCGAGCGCACCCGCGCCGCGGGCGGCGTGCTCGCCGCCCGCGAGGATCAGGGTCCGCGCCGACTGGTAGCGGCAACCGGCGGCGTCGAACACCCCCGCGGTGGCGACCAGCCGTTCCCCGTCACCGTCGAGCAGTGCCGCCGCACGCTCCACGAGGGCGGTGGCGACCGGGTTGCCGGCCACGGCGGTCCGGGCCTCCGCCAGGCGGGCGGCGGCGTCGGAAGCCCCGACGAGCACGGCGGCTTCGGCGCGCAGCGCCACGTACCAGTGGAGCCAGATCCAGGTGGTCCACTGCCGCACCTCCCCGGGTTCGGGGGCCATCCGTTCCAGTGCCGCCCCGGGCCGCCCCTGGTGGAGCATGAGGATCGCGTCGAAGACCGCGCCGTACCCGCGGGTGTTCCACGGCGAGGGGTCGACCTGATCGAGCACCGCGCTCCAGTCGCGCCGGGCCTCCCGGTCACCGCGCAGCCCGTGGACCGTCGCCATCGCCGCCGCCGGCGGACCGAGGACCGCCCGGGCGGGGCTGCCGGCCCGCTGCCACGCGTCGCGGAAGCGGACGCCGACGGTGAGCGCCTCCTCGGCCTCACCCGCCAGCACGTCGGCCACGAGGAGCCAGCCCGTGGCCCGGTGGCCGACCTCTGCCAGCTGCGGATGATCCGCGAGCCGCCGTGCCCACCGGCGGGCGCCCGGCAGGTCCCCCACGCCGAGGCCGGCCTCGGCGGCTTCGCCGAGCGCCTCGATCAGCTCATGGGTGTTGGCCGGGCCGTCCGGTGCGGCCGAGATCAGCTCGACCCGGCGCCGCGCCGTCGTCGCCGCCGCGAACGCGTCCCCGGCCCAGCTCAACGCGCCGGCGAGGGTGTCGAGCGCGGCGGACTCCGCGAGCGGATCCCCCGCGAGGTGAGCGAGCTCGACCGCTCGTCCGGCGGACGCGATCGCCTCCTGGGCGGTCACCCCGCCCGGGCTCCACGCCGCGCCCGTCGCCCCGGGAGGGGCGTCGGCCATGCCCTGCGCGGCGCCGATCGCGTGGGTGAGCGCCCGTCCGGCCTCGGCCAGCGCGGCCGCGGCCCGGGCGGCGGGATCGTCGCCGGCCAGTTCCCGCGCCTCGGCGATGAGCGCGTCGGCCTCCTCCGGCGGGAGCTGCCGCACGAACTTGCTGGAGAACCGGTAGGCGTTGCTGGCGGCGGCCGCCAAGTCGCGGGCGGCCGCGGCGGCGTCGCCCGACCGGCGTGCGACGTCGGCGGCCGCGCGGTTCAGCCGGTGCATGTCGTCACCGTGCAGGCGGCAGCCGGCCACGGCCGCGGCGTGCCGGAGCATCGACGCCGTGTCGGCCGGAGTGGTCGCGAGCGCGGCGGCCTGCTCGTACCGCTGCTGGGACTCGCCGATCAGATGGCGGGTGAAGGCCAGCTCCGCCATGCCGCGGGCGAGGCGGTAGGCGCCCGCGCGCCGCTCCGGTCGGTGCTCCGCCCACGCGAGGGCGGCGCGCAGCTCGTCGGCCACCCGGTCGAACCGGGCCCGCCAGTCCGCTCGTTCCCCCGCCAGGTCGGCGCTCTGGGCAAGGCACCAGTCGAGGTGCCGGGCGCGGGTGTCGTCCAGCTCACCGGCCTCGGTGAGGCGGTCGGTCCCGTACTGGCGCAGCGTTTCCAGCGCCCGGTAACGGGTCCCGCCCGGGGAGGGCGTCACCGTCAGCAGGCTCTGCTCGGCGAGCCGGGCCAGTCCGTCGACCACGGTCGCCCCGTCGAACCCGGCGACCTCCGCCGCCGCCGCGGCGGTGAACGGCGTCACGAACACCGACACCCGGCGCAGCAGTGCCCGGTCGGCCGGGTCCAGCAGGTTGTGGCTCCAGTCCAGCGCCGCCCGCACCGAGCGGTGCCGGTCCTCCGCGCGGGAGCCGCCGGTGAGCATCCGCAGCGGATGGGCCAGGGCGGCGGTGATGCCGTCCAGCCCGAGCGTGGGGTAGCGGGCGGCGGCCAGCTCGATCGCCAGCGCCATGCCGTCCAACCGTCCGCAGATCGTCGCGATCTGGTCGTACAGGGGAGGATCCAACGGCCAGCCCACCGACGCCGCCCGGTCCATGAACAACGCCACCGCGTCCGAGCCGCCGTCACCGTCCAGCGACAGCGGCGGGACCGGGTACACCCGCTCGAACGGCACCATCAGCCGGGACCGGCTGGTCACCAGCACCCGCACCCGAGGGCAGGCGGCCAGCAGCCGTTCGAGGAAGAGCGCCGCCCCGTCCACGACGTGCTCGCAGTTGTCCAGCACCAGCAGGACGTGACGGTCGGTCAGCGCGGCGGTCACGGAGTCGGCCATGTCGCGGCCCAGTTGCTCGCCGAGACCGAGCGCCTCGGCCACCGCGGTCGCGACCATGCCGGGATCGGTGACCGGGATCAGGTCGACGAACCACACCCCGTCGGCGAACTCCTCGGCCGCGTCCGAGGCCACGGTCAGCGCGAGCCGGGTCTTGCCGACCCCGCCGGGACCGACCGCGGTCACCTGCCGGTGCTCCTTGAGCAGCGCGGCCAGCGCGGCCCGCTCGCCCACCCGGCCGATGAACGAGGTCAGCCGCGTCGGCAGCGCGGGTGCCGGACGCGACCGGTCGGGGCGGGCCCGTTCGGACGCGCGCCGGGCGAGCATCCGCCGATCGGGGACCTCCAACTTGCGCAGCAGCGAGGAGACGTGGGTCTCCACCGTGCGCACCGAGATGAACAGCCGCGCCCCGATCTCGGCGTTGCTGAGGTGGTCCCCGACCAGCTCCAGCACCTCGGCCTCGCGACGCGAAATCCCCGCTGCTGCTCCCATGGGCGCCATTGTGGCGCACGCCCCTCCGCGCTCCCGCTCGGTGGTCGTCTCCGTGGTCACCACGGATGCCGGCCGCCCCTGCCGGGCGGGACGCTGTGACGGCACACGGAACGGGTCGATCGCGGCCCACGACCTCAAGGGAGCACCCATGACCGGCCCGTCCACCTCGGGAATCAAGACCGTGCTCCACCCGGTGTCCGACCTGACCAAGGCCAAGGCGGTGTACGCGGCCCTGCTCGGCGTACCGCCGCGCAACGACTCGCCCTACTACGTCGGCTTCGAGGCCGGGGGCCAGCACATCGGGCTGGTGCCGGGCGGCGGACCACAGGCGATGACCTCGCCGGTGACGTACTGGCACGTCCCGGACATCCGGGCGACACTGGCCGCGGCGACGGCGGCGGGCGCGACCGTGACCGAGCCCGCGCACGAGGTCGGCGGCGGTCGTCTGGTGGCCACGGTCACCGACCCCGACGGCAACGTCCTCGGCATCCTCCAGGACCAGGCGGGCGCCACCCCTCGCTCCCGTGCCCGGCGCCGGCTCGACACCGAGCACCGGCTCGCCCACGACGTCGACGTCTGGGTGGCCACCGCCTCCACCGACGGCGCGCCGTACCTGGTGCCGCTGTCCTTCGACTGGGACGGCGTGGCACTGCGGGTGGCCACCCCCGCGAACAGCCCCACCGGCCGGAACCTGGCCGCCGCCGGGACCGTCCGGCTCGCACTGGGCCCCACCCGCGACGTCACCATGATCGACGGCACCGTCGAGGCCGTCGACCTCGACGCCCTCCCCCAGGAGCAGGGGGACCGCTTCGCCGCACGCACCGGCTTCGACCCGCGCACGCTCACCACGCGCTACCGCTGGTTCCACATCACCCCGCAGCGCGTCCAGGCCTGGCGCGAGGAGAACGAACTGACCGACCGCGAGCTGATGCGGGACGGCCGCTGGCTCGCCTGACGCGGTCCGGCCCCCTCGGGCGCGTACCCGAGCATGCTCGGCCCATGTCAGGAACCACGCGCATCACGGTCACCCTCCCGACGGAGCAGGTGGCCGAGCTGAAGAAGCTCACCGACAACGAGGGGAACGAGCCCGGACGTTCCTCCGCCGGCGGTCACGGCTCGGGCGGCGACGGGTGCGCGGCGTGGCGGCCGAGGGCCTCGGTGCGCCGTCGGGTCCGGTCCCGGGGGAGGGCAGGCGCTACGGGTGCGGGCGGGTGCGCTGGGCGGGGAAGGGGATCGGTACCGCGCGGCGGCGGGCGAGCTCGGCGAGGGTGTCGAGGAGGATGTCACCGATCAGGACCGGGTCGCGCCGGGTGTCCGGCGTCCACGGCCGGTCGGGCACGGCGGTCGGGCGCTCGTCTTCGAGGTGGCGAGGTGGCATGGCTCTTCCTGCCGACGGGGTGGCCGTAGCCGGTCATGCCCGGCCGCCCGCGGCACAACACCCCGGGCCGGGGTGAATCGGCCGGAAACCTCGTCCCGAGGGCCGAAAGCTACCCGGCGGACATACGGGTTGGGGGTATCGTCTGCCGCATGACGGCGAACGGGCGGCGGAGCGGGGGGCGCGGCGGGCGGGCAGCGGCCCGGCTGCCGCTGTTCTGCGCGCTGCTGGCCGGGCTGTTCCTGATGCACGGCTCGCCCACCTCGGCGGGCGGCTGCCACCAGCCGGAGCCGACGGCCGCGGCCGCCGTGGCCGTCGCCCCGGACGGCACCCCGGGCTCCCCCGGGCACCACGCCGCCCCGGCCACCGAACCCGTCGCCGACCCGGCGGCCGCCCCGGCCACCGCCCGCGCGCTGGCCGCGCCGGGCACCGCGCCCGAGGCCGGCCACCCCGCCGTCTCCTGCGTGTCCACCCGCGACCGGGACGGCGCCGGGCTGCCCGCTCCCGGGCCGGCGGCCCTCGCGGTGACCGCCGTACTGCCCGCCGCCCTCGCCGGCCCGCACCGCCGGTCCGCCGACGGACCACGGGCACCGCCCGCCGCCGGCCGACGGCTGCTGCTCCGGATGTGCGTCGCGCGGACGTGACCGGGCCCGCGCCGGACCTCCCGGAAGGAGGCCCGGGCGCGCCGCGTCCTGCCCGAAACACACCGGAAGAGAACCCACCCCATGTCCTCGCACACCCGCAACCGCCGTACCCGCAACCGCGCCCTCGCCCTCGCCGCCGCGGCCGCCGCCCTCTCGCTGGCCCTCGCCGCCTGCGGCTCCGACGCGATGAGCGGGATGGACCACGGCGCCGGCGCGGCCGCCACCAGCGCGGCGAGCGGCGGCCACCAGGGCCACCAGATGCCCGGCGGCGACGCGGCCGCCACGGCCGCCGCGGCCGGCGGTGCCCCGGCCGCCGAGCGGAACGGCTACCGCCTGACCTCCACCACCGGGACGCTCACCGCCGGCTCCCCGGCCGAGTACCGGTTCGGCATCACCGGCCCCGACGGCACGCCGGTCACCGCGTTCCGGACCGACCAGACCAAGCGGATGCACTTCTACGCGATCCGCTCCGACCTGACCGGGTTCCAGCACATCCACCCGGAGATGGCCGCTGACGGCACCTGGACCGCGCCGCTGGCCGCGCTCACCGCCGGCACCTGGCGGGTCTACGCCTCGTTCATCCCGGACGCCGGCGCCGGCCAGGGCAACGGCCTGGTGCTCAGCAGCACGGTGACCGTCACCGGCGAGGGCGCGGCGGCCGTCGCCGAACTGCCGGCCGCGACCGGCAGCGCGACGGTGGACGGCTACACCGTCGCGGTCGAGGGCGCCCCGGCCGCCGGAAAGGCGGGCGAGCTCGAGGTCACCGTGAGCAAGGACGGCCGGCCGGTCACCGACCTCCAGCCGTACCTGGAGACCTTCGCCCACCTGACCGCCTTCCACGCCGGCGACCAGGCCTTCGCCCACCTCCACCCGGAGGCCAAGGCCGAGGCGGGCGGCACCGGCGGGCCGACCCTGGCGTTCCACGCCGAGCTGCCGGCGAGCGGCGACTGGCGGCTGTTCCTGCAGTTCCAGACCGGCGGCCAGCTGCACACCGCCGCGCTGACCCTCAAGGCCGGCTGACCCGGCCCGCACCGGGAGGCCGCCCCCGGCGGTGGCCTCCCGGAGGCGGCGGCCTCCCGACCACGGTGGCCTCCCGGCGGCGGTGACCTCCCGGCGGCGGTACGCGAAGATGGTCCGGTGACCACACCCCGCACCGCCCCCCGCCTGATCGCCACCGACCTGGACGGCACCCTGCTCTGCGCCGGCGGCACCGTCACCGCGCGCACCGCCGCCGCGCTGGCCGCCGCCGAGGCGGCCGGCGTCCACGTGGTGTTCGTGACCGGCCGGCCGCCGCGCTGGATGCAGCAGGTCAGCCCGCACATCGGCGGCCACGGCGTGGCGATCTGCTCGAACGGCGGCGCGGTGGTCGACGTGCACCGGGGCGAGCTGCTGGAGTCGTTCCCGCTCGACGCCGGGACGGCCCTGGAGGTGGTGGCGGCACTGCGGGCGAAGCTGCCCGGCACCGCCTTCGCCTTCGAGTACCCGGCCGGGTTCGCCCGCGAGCCCGGGTACGAGGTGCCGATGTGGGGCCAGGACGAGGACCACCCGGTCGGCCCGGCCGAGGAACTGCTGGGCGCCTGCGGCACGGTGCGCGGCCTGTTCAAGCTGCTGGCCAAGCACCCGGACCTCGACCCCGACAAGCTGCTCACCGAGGCCCGCGAGGCGGCCGGCCACCTGGCCGAGATCACCCGCTCCGCGCCGATCCCGCTGCTGGAGATCAGCGCGCCCGGCGTCACCAAGGCCAGCACGCTGGCCCGCTGGTGCGCCGGGCGCGGGATCGACCGGAGCGCGGTGGTGGCCTTCGGCGACATGCCGAACGACCTGGAGATGCTGGCCTGGGCCGGCACCGCGTACGCCGTCGCCAACGCGCACCCGCAGGTGCTCGCGGCGGTGCCGCTGCACACCGTGAGCAACGAGCAGGACGGCGTCGCCGCGGTGCTGGAGGAGCTCCTCGGCCGCTGAGCCGGCCCGGGGCCCGGTTGCCCGCAGCGGCCGTTGACCGCCGACGGCCCCTCAGAGCCGGGCGGTCCAGCGCACCATCGTCCCCTTCCCGTACGGCCCCGGCTCGTGCCAGGCGTCCCCGCCGAGCGCCTCGGCCCGCCGGGCGAGGTTGCTCAGGCCGCTGCGCCGGCCGCCGGGCGGGATGCCCACGCCGTCGTCGGTGACGGTGAGCAGCACCCCCGGCCGTCCGGCCCGGTCCAGCGACTCCGGGTCGCCGCTCACCGGGCGGCCCGCGTCGTCCAGGTGCACCGTCGCGTCGACCTCCACGCCGACCCGGGAGGCCCGCGCGTGCCGGGCCGTGTTGGAGAGCATCTCCCGCAGGGCCGCCAGTAGTTGACGGCCGGTCTTCTCGCCGACCAGGCTCTCCACCGGGCCCGTGAAGGTCATCGAGGGCTTGAAGCCGAGCGCCGCCGCGGCCTGGCTGCCCTCCCGCAGGACCCTGGTCCGCAGGGTGTCCGGCGCGTCGCCGTGGTTGTCGTGCTGGAGCGCGTAGATGGTGGTGCGGACCTCCTGGATGGTGGCGTCCAGTTCGTCCACCGCCTTGCCGATGCCGACCTTCACCTCGGGGACGACGGACCGCCGGGCGGCGCTCTCCAGCATCATCCCGGTGGCGAACAGCCGCTGGATCACCAGGTCGTGGAGGTCGCGGGCGATCCGGTCGCGGTCCTGGAAGACTGCGAGGCGCTGCTGGTCCCGCTGGCCCTCGGCGAGCCGCAGGGCGAGCGCCGCCTGCGAGGCGAAGGTCTCGGCGAGCTGCTTCTCCGCGTCGGTGAACGGCACCGCGCCGCGCGAACGCCAGACGCAGAGGCCGCCCAGCACCCGCCCGGCGGCGATCATCGGCACCGCCATCGACGGGCCGAAGCTGCGGGCCAGCCGGATCACCACGGTCGGGTCGCTGGACATGTCGTCCAGGTAGACGCTCTCGCCCTTCAGCAGCCGGGTGGCGAAGCTGTCCGGCGGCAGCAGCTCGCCGCGCACGAACTCGGCGGCCTCCCCGGAGGCGTGGGCCACCCGCAGCTGTCCGTCGCCGTCGGCGCCGGCGGTCGGCAGCAGGATCATGCCGAGCGCGGCGTCGGCCAGCTCCCGCACCTGCTCGGCCGCGACGGTCAGCGCGACCTCCGCCTCGTCGGTGGAGAGCAGCGAGGTGGTGACGGCGGCCGCGCCCGCGATCCAGCGCTCGCGGCGGCGGCCCTCCTCGTACAGCCGGGAGTTCTCGATCGCGACGCCGGCCGCGGCGGCGAGCGCGTGCACCACCTGCTCGTCCTCGGGGGTGAAGGCGCCGCCGCCCTTCTTCTCGGTGAGGTAGAGGTTGCCGAACACCTCGTCCCGGATCCGGATCGGCTCGCCGAGGAAGGTCCGCATCTGCGGGTGGTGCGGCGGGAAGCCGGTGGAGCGCGGGTCGGTGCCGAGGTCGGCGAGGCGCAGCGGCTCCGGCCGGTCGATCAGCGCGCCGAGGACGCCCCGGCCGGTCGGCAGGTCGCCGATCTCGGCGGCGGTCCCGTCGTCGATCCCGACGTGGATGAAGTCGGCCAGGCCGTGCCCGCCGGGCGCGATCACCCCGAGCGCCGCGTACCGGGCGTCGACCAGTTCGGCGGCGCCGGTGGCGATCCGGTGCAGCGTGGCGTGCAGGTCGAGGCCGGCGCCCACCGAGACCACGGCCTCCAGCAGGCGCTGCATCCGGTCGGTGACGGCGGCCGCAGACTGGAGCCGCTCGGCCACCTCGGTGACCAGCGTGTCCAGCCCGAGCGAGGAGATCTCGGGCACCCGGTGGGGCGTCGGGTCCGGGGCCGGGCCGGGTCCGGCGGCGGGGGGCGGGTCTGGCGTGGGGTCCATGAGGACGAGCGTAGTTTGTACGGTTTTCCACCGAAGGGCGGCACGAGGGCCCGGGGGCTCCCGACGATCAGGCCACGGCCGCGACGACCAGGCCGTCCGCCTCCCGTTCGCGGTCCCGCATCGCCCGCAGCCGGCCGTCGGGCCGGGCCAGCAGCGCGGACCAGGTGCCGCGCTCGGCCACCCGGCCGCCGTCCAGCACCAGCACCTCGTCCACCGAGGCGTCGTCCAGACCGGCCAGCCGGTGGGTGATCAGCACGGTGGTCCGGCCGGCCGTGGCGGCCAGCAGGTCGGCGGTGAGCGCGTCGGCGGTGGGCAGGTCGAGGTGCTCGGCCGGCTCGTCCAGGACCAGCACCGGGAAGTCGGCCAGCAGCGCCCGGGCGAGCGCGAGCCGCTGGCGCTGGCCGCCGGAGAGCCGGGCGCCGTGCTCGCCGACCATGGTGTCCAGACCGTCCGGAAGGGTCTCGGTCCAGTCCAGCAGCCGGGCGGCGGCGAGCGCGGCGCGCAGCTCGTCCTCGCCCGCCCCGGGCCGGGCCAGCCGCAGGTTCTCCCGCAGCGAGCTGTCGAAGACGTGGGCGTCCTGGGCGCAGAGCCCGATCACCCGGCGGACGTCCTCCCCGGACAGCTCCCGGCTGTCCACAGCCTGTGGACGGCCGGCGGCGAACGTCACGCTGCCCGCCGTCCCGTCCAGGAACCGCAGCAGCGCCAGGGCGAGCGTGGTCTTGCCCGAGCCGGACGGGCCGACCACCGCGATCCGGCGGCCGGGCGCGAGGTCGAGGTCCACGCCGGCCAGCGCGTCCACCGCCTGCCCGGGGTGCCGGACGGCCAGGCCCCGGACGGCGACCGGGAGCGGCTGCTCGGGCAGGGCCGCGGGCGCGGCCGGCTCGGCCACGACGGGCGGCGCGTCCAGCACCTCGGCCAGCCGCGCCCCGGCGGCCCGGCTGCGCCGGCGGGCCTGCACGGCGAGCGGCATCCCGGTGACGGCCTCGAAGGCGGCCAGCGGGGTGAGCACCACCACCGCCAGGCAGACCGGCGCCAGCGCGCCGTCCCGCACGCCCTGGACGCCGACGGCCGCGGCGGCGGCCACGGTCAGACCGGTGAGCAGCGCGATCAGCCCGGTGCCGAGCGCCGTGGTCGCGGCGGACCGGGCGGCCAGCCCGGTCAGCGCGGCGTCGGCGGAGCGGACGGCGGCCAGCCGGCCGGGCAGCGCCCCGGCGACGGTGAGCTCGGCCGTCCCGGTGAAGGTGTCGACCACGGCGGTGGCCAGCCGGCCCCGGGCCGGCGCCTGCCGCTGCTCGGCGTCGGCCGACCAGCGGGCGGCCAGCGCGGGCACCACCGCCCCGGCCAGCAGCAGCCCCAGGCCGAGCACCAGTCCGGCGGCCGGCAGGAAGGCGGCCATCGCGACGGCGGCGGCCAGCGACACCACGGTGGCGACGGCGGCCGGCAGCCGCCAGCGCAGGTGGTGGTCCTGGATCGCGTCGACGTCGGCGACCAGCCGGGAGAGCAGGTCGCCGCGCCGGAAGGCGGGCAGCCCGGCCGGGGCGAGCACGGTGAGCCGGCGGTACACGGCGGCCCGCAGCGTGCCCAGGGTGCGCAGCACGGCGTCGTGCGAGACCAGCCGCTCGGCGTAGCGGAAGACGCTCCGCCCGATGCCGAAGGCGCGCACCGAGGTGACGGCCATCATCAGGTGGAGCACCGGCGGCAGTTCGGAGGCGCGGGAGATCAGGTAGCCGGAGGTGGCCATCAGGGCGACCGCGCTGCCGAGGGCGAGCGCGCCGAGCAGCACGGAGAGCGCGAGCCGGGGCCTGAACCCTCCGGCGTCCTCGGCAGCGGGGCCGGCCGGGGCCTCCTGGGCCGGCACCGGCCGGCCGCGGTGCGGGGCGGGCGCCGGCGCCGGCGTGGCGGCCGCGGGCAGCGCGGGCCCCGCCAGCCGGACCTGCTCGTCGGCCGCCGCGAGCAGCGCCGGCCGGTGCGCGACCAGCAGCACGGTGCGCGCCGGGTCGGCGGCCAGGGCCCGGACGGTGTCCACCACGGCCGCCTCGGACTCGCCGTCCAGGTGCGCGGTCGGCTCGTCCAGCAGCACCAGCGGCCGGTCGTCGGCGAGCAGCACCCGGGCGAGCGCCAGCCGCTGCCGCTGCCCGGCCGAGAGCCCGGCGCCGTCCTCCCCCAGCACGGTGGCGAGCCCCTGCGGCAGCCGCTGGACGAAGTCGAGCGCGTGCGCGGCCGCCAGCGCGGCCCGCAGCCGGGCCTCGTCCGCGTCCGGCCGGTGGAGCCGCAGGTTGTCGGCGACGGTGCCGGCGAACAGGTGCGGCTGTTGCGGCACCCAGGCGATCTGCCGGCGCCAGCTCGCCGGCTCCAGCTCGGCCAGGTCGTACGTCCGCCCGTCGGCGGCGGTGATCCGGACGCTGCCGGCGTCCGGCGAGGTGAGGCCGAGCAGGACGGCGAGCAGGGTGGACTTGCCGGCCCCGCTGGGGCCGGTCAGCGCGACGGTCGTGCCCGGGCGGAGGGTCAGCGCGGCACCGTCCAGGGCCGGCTCGGTGCGGCCGGGGTGCCGGACGACCAGGCCCTCGGCCGTGATCCCGGCGCCGGCCAGGGCGGGGGCGGGCACCGTCCCGGCGGCGGGCAGCGGGGTCTCCAGCACCTGGAACAGCTCGTCGGCCGCGGTCAGCCCCTCCACGCTGGAGTGGTAGAGCGCGCCGACCTGGCGGATCGGGGAGTACACCTCGGGGGCGAGCACCAGCACCAGCAGCCCGGTCTCCAGGTCGAGCGTGCCGTCCACCAGCCGGAACCCGATGGCGACCGCGACCAGCGCCACCGAGAGGGTGGAGAGCAGCTCCAGGGCGAACGAGGAGATGAAGGCGATCCGCAGGGTGCGCAGGGTCGCCCGGCGGTAGTCGGCGGTGATCCGGGCGATGCCGGCCGCCTGGGCGCGGGCCCGGTTGAACACCTTGAGCGTCGGCAGCCCGGCGACGACGTCGAGGAAGTGGTGCGAGAGCCGGGCCAGGGTGGCCCACTGGCGGTCCATCCGGGCCTGGGTGGCCATCCCGATCAGCACCATGAAGAGCGGGATCAGCGGCAGCGTCCCGGCGATGATCGCGGCCGAGGCGAGGTCGGCGCCGCCGATCCGCAGCAGCACGATCACCGGGACGACCACGGCGAGCGCCAGCTGCGGCAGGTAGCGGGCGAAGTAGTCGTCGAGCGCGTCGATCCCGCGGGTGGCGAGGGTGGTGAGCTCGCCGGTGCGCCGGCCCGCCAGGTAGGCCGGGCCGAGCGCGGTGGCGTGGTCGAGCAGCCGGCGCCGCAGGGTGGACTTCACCCGGGCGACGGACCGGTGCGCGGTCAGCTCGGTGAGCCAGCCGACCAGTCCGCGGCCGGCCGCGGTCAGGGCCAGCAGCACCAGCGGGGTGGTCAGTTCGCCGAGCGTGGCGCGCTGCTGGAAGCCGCGCACCACGATCTCGGCGATCAGGCTCGCCTGGGCGACCACCAGGGCCGCACCGGCCGCGCCGAGGAGCACCGATCCGGCGAGGAAGGCACGGGTGGCGCGGGCGTGTCCGAGCAGGCGCGGGTCGACCGGCTTCACGGCGTCAGACCTGCGCGGGAGCGGCGGCCGGGGCGTGCCCGGGGATGTGCTGGACGCCGATCCGCTTGCGGAACACCCAGTAGGTCCAGCCCTGGTAGAGCAGCACCAGCGGGGTGAAGACGGCGGCCACGACGGTCATCAGCTTCAGCGTGTACGCCGAGGAGGCCGCGTTGGAGACGGTCAGGCTCCAGTTCGCGCTCAGGGTGGACGGCATCACGTCCGGGAAGAGCGAAAGGAAGAGCATCGCGACCGCGGCCACGACGGTCGCCCCGGAGAGGACGAACGCCCAGCCCTCCCGGCCCAGCTGGTTGGCCACCAGCGCGCCGGCCAGGGCGGCGACCGCGGCCACCAGCGCCACCAGGCTCCGGCCGTTGCCGCTGTCGGCCTGGGTCCAGACCAGGAAGACCAGCGCCAGCGCCGCCGTCACCAGGCCCAGCCGCAGGGCCGCCGCCCGCGCCCGGCCGCGGATGTCGCCGACCGTCTTGAGCGCGGCGAACACCGCGCCGTGGAAGGTGAACAGGCTCAGCGTGACCAGGCCGCCGAGGAGCGCGTACGGGTTGAGCAGGTCCCAGACGGTGCCGACGTAGTTCTTGTGCCCGTCGATGGCGACGCCGCGGACGATGTCGGCGAAGGCCACGCCCCAGAGGAAGGCCGGGAGCAGCGAGGTCCAGAAGATGGCCTCCTCCCAGTTCCGCTGCCAGCGCGGCTCGGGCCGCTTGGCCCGGTACTCGAAGGCGACGCCGCGCACGATCAGGCAGACCAGGATCACCAGCAGCGGGAGGTAGAAGCCGCTGAACAGCGTCGCGTACCAGTCGGGGAAGGCCGCGAAGGTGGCGCCGCCGGCGGTCAGCAGCCAGACCTCGTTGCCGTCCCAGACCGGGCCGATGGTGTTGATCAGCACCCGCCGCTCGGCGGTGTCGCGGGCCAGCGGCTTGGTCAGGATGCCGATGCCGAAGTCGAAGCCCTCGAGGAAGAAGTAGCCGATCCACAGGACCGCGATCAGGACGAACCAGACGTCGTGGAGGTGCATTGTCGGATCCTCAGTAGGCGAAGGCGAGCGGCTTGTCGGCGTCGTCGTCCGAGGACGGGCCGCGCAGCGACGGGTCCTCGGCGGGGGGCCGCTCGGTGGTGACCGGGCCGGCCTTGGCGTACTTGACCAGCAGCCGGACCTCGATCACGGCGAGGACGGCGTACAGCGCGGTGAAGGTGGTCAGCGCGCCGATCTGGGTGCCGACGGAGACGTTCGGCGAGACCGCGCTCGCGGTGGTCATCAGCCCGAAGACCGCCCAGGGCTGACGGCCCATCTCGGTGAAGACCCAGCCGAAGCTGTTGGCGATCAGCGGGAAGCCCATGGTCAGGATGCCGATCCGCCAGCTCCACCCGGTGAGGAACGGGCCGAGCTCGCGCTTCGGCGTGAGCATCAGCCGCGGCACCTCGGTCTCGCCGGTGCGGAACGCCGGCGCCAGGAGGAACTTCCGCCTGGTCGTCCAGAGCCCGACCACCCCGGCCATGAAGGAGGTCATCCCGAAGCCGATCATGAGGCGGAAGCCCCAGTAGGTGACGAAGATGCTCGGGATGTAGTCCTTGGGGTCGCCGCCGTACCTGGCGGCCTCGGCGTTGGCGGTGTCGTTGATGCCGGGGACGGACGAGCTGAGGTCGCTGTTGGCGAGGAAGGACAGTATCCCGGGGATCTCCAGCTCCACCGAGTTGTGGCCCTTGCCGACGTCGCCGACCGCGAAGACCGAGAACGGCGCCGGCGCCTGGCTGTCCCAGAGGGCCTCGGCGGCGGCCATCTTCATCGGCTGCTGCTCGAACATGACCTTGGCGAGCGAGTCGCCGCTGAGCGCGGTGCCCAGGCCGAAGACGACGGCGAGGACCAGGCCGAGCCGCAGCGAGGTGCGCATCACCGCGGTCCTGGCCGGGTCGGCGGTCTCGGGCCGGCGCTTGGCCTTCCAGAGGTGGAAGGAGGCGATGCCGACCATGAAGGCGGCGCCGGTGAGGAAGGCGGCGGTCAGGGTGTGCGCCACGACGGTGAGGGTGGTGTTCTGGAACAGCACCTTCGTGATGTCGGTGAGCTGCGCCTTGCCGGTGGCCGGGTCGACCGAGTAGCCGACCGGGTGCTGCATCCAGGAGTTGGCGGCCAGGATGAAGTAGGCGGAGAGCACGGTGCCGAGCGAGACCATCCACATGCAGGCGCAGTGCAGCTTCCTCGGCAGCTTGTCCCAGCCGAAGATCCACAGCCCGATGAAGGTCGACTCGAAGAAGAAGGCGATCAGCGCCTCCATCGCGAGCGGGGCGCCGAAGACGTCACCGACGAACCGGGAGTAGTCCGACCAGTTCATGCCGAACTGGAACTCCTGGACGATGCCGGTGACCACGCCCATCGCGATGTTGATCAGGAAGAGCTTCCCCCAGAACTTGGTGGCGTGGAAGTACTTCTCCTTGTCCGTCCGCACCCAGGCGGTCTCCAGCCCGGCCACGACGGCGGCCAGGCTGATGGTGAGCGGGACGAAGAGGAAGTGGTAGACGGTGGTGATGCCGAATTGCCATCGCGCGATGGTCTCGTGAGCGATTGCCAGTTCCACGTCGCCCTCTCTCCAACCGACCGGTAAAGGTCTCGTTCCGGACAAACTTCACAAACGTCATCTTCAGCCGAAGACCGCAGCTCAACGGCGCAAGCTTGTCCGCTTGTGAACGTGAACACGTTCACAAAGCCCAGTATCCAACATGCTTACGAGTGAATTGCGGGCGGGGTGGGGTTGACCGGCGGCGATGCCGTGCGCACAGTCTGCGATCCGTCCACGGCGGCCACAACGAGCGGCCGGGCGAGTGCGCGGGAGATCTTGGCCGATCCGGCGCTTGACAGCCACCGGACCGGCCGAGCCGTCCTACCGGCCGGAGTGCGGCCACGCCCCTCCCGGCAGGCCGGGACTCCGGGGGTGCCAGACTCCCTTCCCATGCGGACGATCATCGAAGGGATGGCCGGGGAGCTCGCGGGGGTACCGGGGGTGGTCGGGGTGGTCCTCGGCGGCAGCCGGGCGCGCGGGGAGCACCGGCCGGAGTCGGACTGGGACCTCGGCGTCTACTACCGCGGCGACCTGGACCTCGACGCGCTGCGGGCCCTCGCCGGGCCCGGCGTCGAGGTGGCCGGACCGGGCGACTGGGGGCCCTGGGTCAACGGCGGGGCCTGGCTGACGGTCGACGAGGTCCCGGTGGACTGGATCCTGCGCGACCTGGACCGGGTCGAGCGGATCTGGGCGGACTGCCGGGCCGGCCGCTACGAGGTGGGCGTCCAGGCCGGGCACCCGCTCGGCTTCTGGTCCCCCTGCTACCCCGGCGAACTGGCGCTCGGCCAGGTCCTGGCCGACCCCGGCGGGGAGCTGACACGGCTCCGGGACGAGCTGGGCGGCTACCCCGAGCCGCTGCGGGCGGCGCTGACCGCCGGCACCTGGGAGGCCGACTTCCTGCTCGCCGGCGCCGCGAAGGGCGCGGCCCGCGCCGACACCCTGTACGTCGCGCTCTGCCTCTCCCGCGCCGTCGGCGTCCTGGTCCAGGCCCTGTACGCGGACGCCCGGCGCTGGTGCCTCAACGAGAAGGGCGCCTTCGACGTCGCCGCCGCCCTCCCCGGCGCCCCGGCCGGCTTCGGCCCCCGCGCCCGCGCCCTGCTCGCCGCCCCCGGAGCCACCCCGGAGGAGCTGACCGCCACCGTCGCGGCCGCCCGCACGCTGGTCGACGACACCGTCACCGCCCTCCGGGCGTCCGCGGGATAGCGCCCTGAGGTGCCTACCTGCCGGCGAGGGCGTCCAGTTCGGCCAGGTCGGCCCGGTCCAGGCGCAGCGAGGCGGCGGCGACGTTCTCCTCCAGGTGGGCCGGCGAGGAGGTGCCCGGGATGGCCAGGACGGTCGGCGCGGCCGACAGCAGCCAGGCCAGCATCACCTGCGCCCGGGTGGCGCCGTGCCGGTCGGCGACCCGCTGGAGGACCGGGTGGTCGGGGATGCCGTTGCCGCCGATCGGGTAGAACGGCACGAAGCCGATGCCGCGCCCGGCGCAGTCCGCCAGCAGCGCCGCGTCGTCCGCGCCGTGCTCCAGCACGCTGAACTTGTTCTGCACCGCGACCACCGGGGCGATCGCCTCCGCCTCGGCGAGCTGGGCCGCGTTCACGTTGCTGACGCCCAGGTGCCGGATCAGCCCCTCGTCCCGCAACTCGGCCAGCGCGGCGAAGGGTTCGGCGATCGACGTCTGACTGGGCATCCGCCGCAGGTAGACCAGGTCGAGCCGGTCCACGCCCAGCTCGCGCAGATTGCGGTGGACGGCCTCGCGCAGCCCGGTCCGGTCCGCCGGGTTCATCCAGGTGCCGTCGGGGAAGCGGCCCGGGCCGACCTTGGTGGCGATCACCAGGTCCTCCGGGTACGGGTGGAGGGCCTCGCGGATCAGCGCGTTGGCGGAGACGTCCTCGTAGAAGTAGAACCACGCGGTGTCGATGTGGTCGACGCCGAGCTCGACCGCCCGGCGCAGCACGGCGCGGCTCTGCTCCGGGTCGCAGGCCGGGCCCTGCCAGTCCCGCATCGGCAGCTTCATCGCGCCGAAGCCCATCCGGGACACCGGCAGGTCGCCGCCGAGGAGCAGGGAGCCGGACGCGGTGACATGAGGTGAGATCGTCATGGCATCAAGCCTCCGGCGCGCTCGCCAAGGCTCCGTCCGATCTGGCAGTTTGCTGCCATGAGTACCGATCAGATCATCACCCTGCGCGGTGAGCGCGAACTCGTCCAGCGGGTCGGGCACCTCTTCGTCGCCTCCCGCGAGGAGTTCCTGGTCGCCGCCGCCGACCTGGTGACCTGGTCCTCCGGCGTCAACGCCGCCTTCCGCGAGGGCAAACGGCCGCACGTCGTCCCCGGGCTCACCATGCGCAAGCTCTACACCCGGCGCGCGCTCGCCGACCCGGAGTCGCACCGGCGGCTGCTCCGGATCGCCGCCTCCGGCATCGAGGTCCGGATCTCCGACGGCCCGTTGGCCCGCGAGGCGATCATCATCGACCGCCGCACCGCGATCCTGGCCGGCGCCCCCGTCCGCGGCGTGCGCACGTTCACCGTGGTGCGGACGCCGGAGGTCGTCGACGGCGTGCGCACGCTCTTCCGCGCCACCTGGGAGGCGGCCACCGACCTCGCCGACTGCGCCGCCCCGCCGCTCCTCACCGACCAGGCCCGGCAGATCCTCGGCGCGCTGGCCGCCGGCCACACCGACGAGACCGGCGCCCGTCTGCTCGGCCTCTCCCTGCGCACCTACCGCCGCCGGGTCGCCGAGCTGATGACCACGCTCGGCGCCAACTCCCGCTTCCAGGCCGGCCTGCTGGCCCAGGGCCTGCTGGACGAGGGGATCAGTCCCGCCGCCCCCCGGTGATCTCCGGCCCGAGCACGAACCCCTTCACCGGCCCCTCCGGGATCACGGCTTCGCCCCCGTACGGCGTCCGCTCCGAGCGGGCGTAGGCCCCGCGCTCGGCGTCCGGACCGGTGAAGACGGTGACGGCGCCGCCGTCGTCGAAGTCGTCGATGATCACGTACACCGGGATGCCTGCGGTCGCGTAGGCGCGGTGCTTGAGCACGAGGTCGCGGCGGCGGGCCTCGGCACCGGGGGAGACGGTCTCGACCACGAGGGCGACGCCGGAGGCGAGGACGCCGAGGCCTTCGGGGTGCTCGATCTCGTCGGCGTCATCAGGCGCCACGAAGACATCCGGAATGAGCACTTTGAGTCCAGCGATCACGTTCCCGTCCTGGGCGGGACCAAGCCCGCTACCGCCCAGGTACCTGTCCAGGGCCCGGCTCAGCCTCCGGTTGACGCTGAAATGGCGGTGCCCGCCCGTGGGTGACATCTCGATGGCCCCCTCAATGATCTCCGCCCGGAAGCCCTCCGGAACGTCCATGGCCTTCCACACCTGCCACAGCGCCTGGTCCAGGTCCACGACGGTCTCCTCGGCTACGAGCGCGGTCATTGAGACACCTCTTTCCCGTCCAGTGTGGTCGGCTCGTGCCGTCTGCAACAAGCCGCACCCGTACGGTCACACACGACCGGGAGCCCGGGTGGGTGAGGGCCAGAGGTTCACCCGATCAGGGGTTCACCCGATCAGGGGGTTTGGCGCTGGTGGGGGAGTTCCACGCGGAAGGTGGCGCCGGTGCCGGGGGTGGTGCGGAGGGTGAGGGTGCCGCCGTGGGCGTGGGTGAGGGCGGTGGCGATGGCGAGGCCGAGGCCGGCGCCGCCGCCGTCGTGGCGGCTGCGGGAGGCGTCGACGCGGTAGAAGCGGTGGAAGACCAGGGCGGCCTGGTCGGCGGTGAGGCCGGGGCCCGAGTCGGCGACCTCCAGGAGGCAGAGGCCGTCGGTGGCGCCGACCCCGATCCGGACCGGGGTGCCGGGCGGGGTGTGCTTGACGGCGTTGCCGACCAGGTTGGTGACGACCTGCCGCAGCCGGGCCTCGTCGCCGAGGACGGGGGCCGGGCCGGGGGCGCCGGAGCCGTCGGGGCCGGTGAGCGCGACCGGGCGGGACGGGTCGAGCGCGGTGAGGTCGTGCAGGGCGTCCGCGGCGAGGGTGCGCAGGTCCATCGGGGCGAGGTCGAGCGGGCGTTCCTCGTCCAGCCGGGCGAGCACCAGCAGGTCCTCGACCAGGGCGCCCATCCGGACGGCCTCGTTCTCGATCCGGGCCATGGTCCGGGTGACGTCCGCCTCGGTGGGCAGCGCGCCCATCCGGTACAGCTCGGCGAAGCCGCGGATGCCGGCCAGCGGGGTGCGCAGCTCGTGCGAGGCGTCGGCGACGAACCTCCGCATCCGCGCCTCCGACTCGGCGCGGGCGGCGAACGCGGCCTCGATCTGGGTGAGCATCCCGTTGAGCGCGATGGAGAGCCGGCCGACCTCGGTGCGCGGCGGGAGCGCCGGCATCCGGTGCGAGAGCTCGCCGGAGGCGATCAGTTCGGCGCCCTGTTCGATCCGGTGCAGCGGCCGCAGCCCGGCCCGCACGGCGAAGAAGCCCAGTGCCGCGATGAGCAGCAGCACCGCGCCGCCGATCCCCAGGAAGGAGGTGCGCAGCCGGCCGACGGTGGTGTCGATGTCCTCGCGCGAGACCGCGACCATCAGGTACGCGGGGGTGGGGGCCGGTGCGGCGAACGCGCTGGCGGGGGCGGACGGCCGCTGGAGCGGCAGGAGCAGCGCGCGCCAGGTGTTGCGGCCGCGCTGGTCGGGCAGGTCGAACGGGGTGGCGGCGGCGGTGCCGGCGGGGTTGAGGCCGGCCAGTTCCGGCGCGGGGTCGTTCTCGGAGACGGGCTGGCGGACCACCTGCTGCACCCGGCCGTCGGCCGACAGGTACTGGACCAGGTACTGGCTGGGCAGCGCGGCCAGGTAGTTGGGGGTGCCCCGCTTGCTGGTCACGGCCGGCTGCCGGTTGTCGGGCCAGGTGGTCCGGCCGGGGACGCGCTTGGACAGCGGTTCGGCGAAGCGCGTCAGCTGGTCGTCCAGCCGCTGGACCAGCTGCACCCGGACGGTCCCGAGCACGATGGTGTCGCTGACCGCGAGCCCGGTGGTGACCAGGACGAGCGCCAGGACGAGCAGGCGGGCGCGGAGCGACAGCCGGGTGAGCATCGGGCGGGCCGTCAGTTCTGCGGCGGGCGGCGCAGCGCGTAGCCGATGCCGCGCACGGTGTGGATCAGCTTGGGGCCGTGGGCCGGGCCGGAGTCGAGCTTGCGGCGCAGGTAGGAGATGTAGGACTCGACGATGGAGAGGTCGCCGCCGAAGTCGTACGCCCAGACGTGGTCGAGGATCTGCGCCTTGGAGACCACCCGGCCGACGTTGGCCATCAGGTAGTGCAGCAGCTTGAACTCGGTGGGGGAGAGCGCGACGGGAGTGCCGCCGCGGGTGACCTCGTGGGCGACCGGGTCGAGAGTGAGGTCGGCGACGACCAGCCGGCCGTCCTCGGCGGGGCCGCCGGCCCGGCGCAGGATCGCCCGGATCCGGGCGATCAGCTCCTCCAGGCTGAACGGCTTCGTGACGTAGTCGTCCGCGCCGGCCGCGAGGCCCTGGACCTTGTCGCCGACGCCGTCCTTCGCGGTGAGGAAGAGCACCGGGAGGTGGTCGCCGGGGTGGCCGTGCCCGGGGCCGGCGATCTGGCCGCGGGTGGTCTGCTCGCGCAGCCGCTCGACCACGGTGAAGCCGTCGAGGTCGGGCAGCATGACGTCGAGCACGACGAGGTCGGGGCGTTCGGCGGCGATCAGTTCGAGCGCCTCGGTGCCGCTGGCGGCGGAGGCGACCCGGAAGCCGGAGAAGCGCAGCGAGGCGGAGAGCAGCTCGCGGATGTTGGGTTCGTCGTCGACGACGAGGAGGAACGCCTCGCCCGGACCGCCGGCCACCGCGGAGGTTCCTGGTGTGGACACAGTGCCTTGCACGGGGGTTCCGCCTCCCGGTCGGACGATGACGTTCAGCAATGAGGCTAGCCCGCGGAGACTATGCGCCATCGATGAATGTTGGATTAACACCTTATCGGGCGGATTTGGGCGAACGAGCCCGCGGAGCCGGGCTCGGTGGTGTGCGCACGGGCCGGACGGGCCCGGGCGGGAGTGCGGGGCCCCCCCCCCCGCGGGGGTGGGGCCGGGGGGGGCCGGCGGCCGGGCGGGGGGGGGCGCCCCCCGGCCCCCGGGGCCGACCCCCGGGGGGGGTGGGGGTGGGTTGAAAAAAAAAAAGACCCCACCAAAACAACCAGTAAATGGGGATGTGTGGGG
>NZ_JBHXTG010000026.1:0-14961 GCF_042677465.1 Kitasatospora sp. NPDC127111 | reverse complement strand
CCCGGGCGGGAGAGCGCGACCCGCCCGCCGGTGGGGTTCGGCCGGGTCGCGCGGACGTCCGGGGCTGCGGGGTCAGCCGGCGGACGGGCCCCGGTTCCCGCCGCCGAAGCCGCCGGCCCCGAAGCCGGTGGCGCCCTCGACGAGCTGGGTCGCGTTGTAGCCGCCGTTGGCGTCCGGGGTGCCGACCACGGTGACGCTCTGGCCGGGCAGCAGGTCGGTGACCTTGCCCTCCTTGTTGAGCTGCACCTTGGTGGCGTCGCCGGTGGTCACCTTGACGGTGTTGCCGTTGGCGTCGGTGAGGTAGACGGTGTTGCCGTCGACGGCCTTGACGGTGCCGCGGGTGAAGCCGCCCTGGCCGCCGCCCTGACCACCCCCCGGGCCGCCGCCCTGGCCGTTGCCCTGGCCGCCGCCCTGGCCGTTGCGGCGGGTGCCGTTCCCGAACCCGCCGGTGGCCGAGCCCCGGGGCTGCTGCTGGGTGCCGCCGGCGGCGACCGCCCGGCCGGAGCCGTTCGCCCCGTGGCCCTGCTGGTACCAGACGCCGCCCGCGAACGCCGTCGCGGCGATCACGCCGCCCGCCAGGCCGAGGGTCAGCCAGGGCAGCTTGCGGCGCGGGGGCGCGGCCAGCTCCGCGGTGACGTCCCGGGCTCCCCCGGCCTCCGGCCGGGGGGACCCCCATGGCGCGGTGGAGAGCGGGGTGACCTGCTCGGCCGGGGTGCCCGGCTCGATCTCGTTGCTCATGGGTATCTCGGTCTCTCGTCCTACTCGTGCCGGAGGGCGTCGATCGGGCGCAGCGAGGCGGCCCGGTTGGCGGGGTAGCTGCCGAAGAACAGCCCGATCGCGACGGCGATGCCGAACGCGCCGAGCACCGACTCGGGGATCACCACCGGCTTGATGCCGACCACGTCGAAGTGCGAGCCGGCGATCCCGACCAGCACCCCGAGCCCGGCGCCGATCACCGAGAGCAGGGTGGACTCGGTCAGGAACTGTCCGAGGATCACCCCGCGCGGCGCGCCGAGCGCCTTGCGGATGCCGATCTCCCTGGTCCGCTCGGTGACGGTGACCAGCATGATGTTGGTGATGCCGATCCCGCCGACCAGCAGCGAGATCGCGGCCACCGCGCCCAGCAGCACGGTGAAGGTCTTCGTGGTGGACTCGCGGGCGGTGAGCAGCGAGGCCTGGTTGCCGATCCGGAAGTCCGCCTTGCTCGGGTCGGCGATCGCGTGGGTGCCGAGCAGCACCCGGGTGATCTCGGCCTGCGCAGCGGTGGTGGTGTCCGCGGAGGTGGCCTGCACCAGGATCTGGTTGACCGAGCCGAAGCCGGTGAAGGCGTTCTGCACGGTCGGCAGCGGAGCGATCACCACGTCGTCCGGGTCGGTGAAGCCGGTGCCGCCCTTGGCCCGCAGCACGCCGACCACGGTGAGCGGGGTGCCGCCGACGGTGATCTGCTTGCCGACCGGGTCGGCGGTGGCGAACAGCTGCTTGGCGGTGGTGGCGCCGAGCACCGCGACCTTGCGGGAGCCGAGCACGTCGTCGTTGGAGAAGTAGTCGCCGTGGCCGATCCGCTGGTTGGCGGTCTCGAAGTACGCGGGGTAGGTGCCGACGATCGAGCCGGGGGTGTACGAGACGTCCCCGTACAGCGCGGTGCCGGAGGCGGTGACCACCGGCGCGACCGACTTGATCGCCGTGGCGTCCGGGTCGGTCGCCAGCGCCCTGGCGTCGGCGACGGTGAGCTTCTTGGCCGCGGAAGCGGTCCGCGCCCCGCCGAAGGACGAACCGGAGCTGACCGTCAGCGCGTTGGTGCCGAGCGAGGTGATCGACTCCTTGACCGCCACCGAGGAGCCGTTGCCGACCGCGAGCAGCAGGATCACCGAGGCGACGCCGATCAGCACCCCGAGCATGGTCAGGGCGGAGCGCACCTTGTTGGCCGCCAGGCCGCCGACGGCGAAGCGGAGCATCTGCCAGAGGGTCACGCGAGCACCCCCCGGGCGCCGGCCACCGGGCGCAGGGCGGGCGGCGGCCCGTCCACCGGGGCCTGCCGGACGTCGCCGACGATCGCGCCGTCGACCAGCCGGATCACCCGCTTGGCGTGCCGCGCGACCTCGTCCTCGTGGGTGATCAGCACCACCGTGCGACCGGTCGCGTTGAGGCCGTCGATGATCGCGAGCACCTCCTCGGTGGAGCGGCTGTCCAGGTTGCCGGTGGGCTCGTCGGCGAGCAGCATCGCCGGGGCCGTGACCAGCGCCCGGGCCACCGCGACGCGCTGCTGCTGGCCGCCGGAGAGCTCGTTCGGGCGGTGCCCGGAGCGCTCGGCCAGGCCGACCAGCGAGAGCGCGGCCAGCGCCCGGCGCCGCCGCTCCGCGGCCCGCACGCCCGCGTAGGCGAGCGGCAGCTCGACCTGGGCGAGCGCGGTGGTGCGGGGGACGAGGTTGAAGGACTGGAAGACGAAGCCGATCTTGCGGTTGCGGACCAGGGAGAGCTGTCCCTCGTCCAGGTGGCCGACGTCGATGCCGTCCAGCAGGTAGCGGCCGGTGGTCGGGACGTCCAGGCAGCCGAGGATGTTCATCAGGGTGGACTTCCCCGAGCCCGAACTGCCCATCACCGCCACGTAGTCGCCCTGCTCGACGTCCAGGCTGACGCCCAGCGGCTCGCCGGTGGCCGGGTCGGCCGGTCCGTGCAGCGCGTGCACGGTGGCGTCGCCGCGCCCGTACGACTTGGTCAGGCCGCGGATCCGGATCACCGGGGGCGGCGCGGATCCGGGCTCGACGGCGGGGATCTGGCGCGCCATCAGCGGTTACCGCCGGACCGGCCCGCGCCGCCACCGGCACCGCCGGCGCCGCCCCCGAACCCTGCCACGCCGCCCGCGCCGCCGCCGTTGCGGCCGCCCTGGCCGCCGCCCACGCCCGGGAAGGAGCCGTTGGGGAAGCCGTTGCTGCCGCTGGTGGTGGGGAGTTCGACCTTGTCGCCCTCCTTCAGCCCGGAGACCACCTGCACGGTGGTGTCGCCCTCGACCCCGACGCCGACCTCGACCCGCTCGGTGGTCCCGTCCGGGTGCACCACGGTGGCGGTCCGGCTGGTGCCCGTCCCGGCCAGCGCCGCGGTGGGCAGCGAGAGCGCGTTGTCGGCCTCGCCGGTGACCACCGAGACGGTCGCGCTGAGGCCGGTGCGCAGCTTGCTGGTGTCCCCGGCGATCTGCAGCGTGGCCGCGTACTGGACGGCGGCCGCGCCGCCGCTGCCGCCGCTGCTCACCGGGAGCGAACTGACCGACAGCACGGTGGCGTTGAGCTTGGTGTCGGACTGCGCGTTCAGGGTGACGGTGGCCGCCTCGCCCTTCTTCAGCTTGAGCGAGTCCAGCTCGGAGAAGTTGGCGGTGACCTGCATCCCGGTCGGGTTCGTCAGCACGATGAACCCGCTCGGCGCACCCGACGCCGTGCCGGTGCCGGTGGACTTGCCGGTCCCCGAGGTGGTGCCCGAACCCGAGCCGCTCCCGCCGACCGTGTCGCCGACCTTGCCGGAGACGGACGCCACCGTGCCGTCCACCGAGGCGGTGAGCGTCGTCCCGGACAGCGCCGCCTTGGCGTTGGCCAGGTTGGTCTGCGCGGTGGCGACCTGCTGCTGGGCCTGGGCGACGGCCGCGTCGTCCACCTTGGTGGTGGTGATCGTGGTGGTCTGCGGAGCGGGCGCGCTGCTCGCGCCCGCTCCGCGTTCCCCTCCGCCGCCGCCGGCGCCGGAGGACGGCTGAGCAGCGGCCGGGACCTGCTGGGTGGTCGTGGTGGTGACCCCGGCCTGGGCCTTGGCGAGGTTGGCGTTCGCCGTGGTCAGCGCCGTCTGCGCGGCGTCCACCTGCTGCTGGGCCGCCGTGGTGTCGACGGTGGCCAGCACCTGCCCCTTGGTCACCGTGTCGCCGACGGCGACCTTGACGGCGGTCAGCTTCCCGCCGGTGGTGAAGTCCTGCGCCGCGTCGGTGGGCGAGGCCAGGGTGCCGGTTCCGGACACGGTGGCCAGGACCGTGCCCTTGGCCACGGTCGCCGTCCGGACCTGCGACTTCGCGGAGGCCTTCTCGGTACCGCTGTCCAGCGTCGTGTACGCCAGGGACACGGCGCCCACCAGGGCCACGCCGAGCGCGGAGTTCAGGAGGACGGCACCACGCCGTCGCGGGAGGACCTTCATGCCGCACAGCTTCGCGCCGCGCCCTTTCGAGATCCTGGGCCCCGCCTGGGAGAAGGCTGATCACCCAAATCAGGTCATTGCGTCACAAGCCACCCGGCCGGGCATCACCCTTGGCCCCCACGTGGCCCCCCGTTGACAGAAATCCCAGCCCCCTCCCAGCTACCCCCAGCCACCCGGAAGATGAACCGCCCGCGCCTGACCTGCGGAGCAGGAAGTCGGCCGGGCCGACTTCCTACTCCGGGGGGCCACCATCACGGACGCACTCAGGGCTCCTCGCCGGTGCGGCGAGGAGCCCTGAGGAGCGGTCGGGGGTCAGGGGCGGGCGGTGAAGTGGTCGAACTCGCCGGCCTTGATGCCCTGGAGGAACTTGGCGAACTTGAGAGGAGTGGTGCGAACGATGATGTCGGCGTCATCGGACTCGCGGATCTCGACCACGCCATCAGCACCACGGACCTCGACGCAGTTGGCCTGATCACCACTGAAGCTAGATTTCTGCCAGTTGAGCTGGGACATGGATTCCTTCCTCAAAGCGTGTAGCGGATGTGCTGGATCAAACCCCAGGAGTCGTGTTCCTCCCGCGATCGCAGACTGCGGGTCGTGTCCACGGCGGGCAGCGCAAGGGACTTCAGCCGCTCGAACTTCGCTCGATATGCGGTGACAGCTTCCGGCTCTCCGAGGTACGAGGAGCCGCCCGGGTGTTCCATCAACACCGTGTCCAGGTCGCTGTGCGGACCGCGAACAATCATGAATGAGGTGTCGGTGGACACGTACTCGGTGCAGCGGAACGGCAGGATCTGAATAGTGACGTGCGGAAGCGCACTGATTTCCACGAGGTGGTCCAGTTGTTCACGCATGACGGCAGGACCGCCGAACTGCGCGCGAAGGGCCGCTTCGTGGATCACGGCGTGGAGCGGCAGCGCCCGTTCACCGGTTATGGCCTTCTGACGACTTCGGCGGAACTCCACCTTCCTGGCATTGCCGTCGAGGATGATCTCGCTATAGCGGGACACCTGGAGAAGGCCGGGGATCAGCAGGGTCTCATAGCTGTCCAGGCGGCTGGCAGTCGACTCGGACTCTGCGAGATCCAAAGCAGAAGCGTGGACGTCTCCCTTGAAGTCAGTCCACCATCCCTTGCCGCTACTGAGCCCCATCTCCTGGATCGCCGCCAAGTAGGTCTCATCCGTGTGACCGTAAGCCGCCAGCAGGGCCGCCACCCGTGCCGGCTCCAGCCCGGTGCGACCGGCCTCAATGTGACTGAGTTGCGGACCACCCATGCCTACGAGCGCCCCCGCATCCTTGACGGCCAGCCCTGCCGCCTCGCGGAGCCGCCTCAGCTCGGCGCCGAACCGTCGTTGCCGCTCACTGACTTGGGTTCTGAGTGCCAAAGGTCGTCCTTCCGTACCGGAGCAGTCTCCCGCTGCACAGAGTCGGGGTGCCACTCACACGAGTGAGGCTACTCAACTCCACCACGCCATCTCGCCGGATCTCGTTGCACGAATGGAACCTCATGACTTACCGTCAGTGTTGCGTCAGTCACACGACGGCATGTCAGTAACGCCTTTCCAAGGCAGTAGGCGCCTGCTGCCCGCGCACCGCAGAGCAGCCACGCACGGCATCAACCAGCCGCGCCCTGGCCTGGCTCACGGCGACGATTCCGCCGGTCAACGACGAATCCACCACTCCACCTCTCTCTCGGAGGTTCCCCATGTGTGCCTTCAACCCGCCCGACTGGTCCGCCGCCCGCGAGGCGCTGCGGGACGCCCTCGCCACCGCCGGCTGGTCGGACGACCTGATCCACGACGCCGAACTCGCCCTGCACGAGCTGTTCGTCAACGCCTGGAAGCACGGGGGCAACCCCGCGCCCACCGTGGTCGTCGTCCTGCTCGCCGACCGCACCGTCCGCGTCTCCGTCGCGGACGACAACCCCGCGCTCCCCCAGCCGCGCGTCTCCGCCGACCCCTACGAGCTGTCCGGCCGTGGCCTGTTCCTCGTCCGCTCGCTCACCCACCGCTTCGGCGCCGCCCCGCGCGAGCGCGGCAAGGGCAAGTTCGTCTGGTTCGAGCTGGACGCCGCCGCGTGATCCCCGTCCCGACGGCCACCCCCGCCGTCCGCACCGAGCGCACCACCGCCGCCTACCTCGCCGTCGAGCGCGTCCCCGACGCCGCCCTCCAGCTCCGCGTCGCCGTCGACCTCGACGTCCACGCCGGACCCGGCGAACAGCTCGCCGTCCCCCTCACCCGCGACCAGGCCCACGACCTCCTCCACGCCCTCGCCGCCCACCTCGGCCACCGCGTCCTCGGGATCCGCCGGTGAACGCCATCGCCCTCACGGCCTTCGCGGTGCTCGTGGCGCTCGCCATCGCCACTGTCGCGCTCGGCGTCGTCACCGCCCTCAGGGTCACCGCCGACGCCACCGCGCCGCCACCCATCACCCGGCACGGCCGCTGGGAGCTGCGCCGACTCCCCGACGGCACCCACGAGTACGCCTGGATCGCCCGCCAGGCCGGCCACTTCGGCCCCGAAACCGACCGCCCGCCCACCCCGCGCGGACGGCACCGCATACCCGCCTGACCAGCAACCGCGGAGGCCCTCGCCCACTCGGGGCGCGGGCCTCGCGGTTCGGTGTCAGCCAGGGCGGTGGCCGTCAGGGCCAGGGCCGCGGCGCCGAAGACGACCACGTGGCGGGCGTTCCGGAAGATCCAGACTCAGCGGGGGAAGCCACCCTCCACGGCCTTGAGCAGGGCGGCGACGCCGATCCGGACCAGCTCCGCGCCGGGCTGGCGGCGGTCAGGTCGCTGTAGGGGATCACCACGTTGACGGCCAGGACGCAGGAGGCGCCCTCGGGGTTGAGCCCGGCGGTGGCGGTCAGCGCGGCGGCGACCGCACCGGCGCCCAGGCCTCGTGCCGGCTGGTCCGCACGTTCCGGCGGCGCAGCTCGGCGTGGGCGGCCTCGGTGGCGGTGGCGCCGAAGCGGGACCGGACCAGCGGGATGCTGACGAAGGCGGCGGCGACGGACAACTGCACGGCGGTGATGCAGAAGTTCACGACAGCCGACGGTCGTTACGCAGCCGATGGGTGGCCGTGACACGACCGGCCGGGGACCGCGACACGGCACTCCTACCGTCGCTGACGAAGCCCCGGCCCAGCCGGCCGGGGCCCGCGTCCCGACGAAGGAGTGACACCGCATGACCAGGAGCCGTACCCACCGCTCGCCCGCCCGCCGTGCGCTGGCCGTCTGCGCCCTGACCGGGGCCGCGCTGCTGGCCTCCCTCTCGGGCGGTCAGGCCTGGGCCGACGGGGCCCCGCAGCCCGCGCCGGCCACCCCCAGCGCCGGCCAGGCCGCCGGCTCGGGCGCGGCGCCGAGCGCCGTCCCCCAGCCGAAGGTCTCCCGCCCGGCCTCCGCCCCCACCGGGTGGGCCGCCGAGGCCGCCCCGACCCCTGCCCCGGCGGGCGCCGGCTCCGGCTCCGGCGGCCCCGCGACGGCGAGCCCGCAGGTCCGCACGGTGCCCAAGGGCGCCGCCCAGGCCGGCGACGGCTCCGGCTCGACCGACTCGTCCGGCCTCATGCTGGCCGGCGGCGGCGCCGTCGCGGCCGTCGGCGCCGGCGTCCTGGGCTTCGCCCTGCTGCGCCGCCGCTCCGGTGCGCGCGGCTGACACCGGCCCCGGGCCCTCGCGGCACCCCGTCGCCCCCGCTGCGTACGGGCCCGTGCGCAGCGGGGGCGACGGGGCCCCGGCCCGGGTCGGAGGAGGGGCGGCGGGGACCGCGGAGGTGCCCGCCCACCACCCCGCGGCGGAATCCCCCGCCCGGCACCGGGCCGACCAGGCCGACCAGGCCACCGGACGCCGCGGCACCCGCGGTCGGAGCCACCGCCGGGCCCGGACCGACCGCCCCGGACCGACCGGCCTGCACCGGAGCGCACCGCACCGGACCGCACTGCGCCGAACCACCTTGGGCGCGGCCGGCCTGCTCTGCCTGGTGCTCGGCGTCTCCGTGGCGTTGTCGAGCCGGCAGACCCCGGTGGTCCGGATCGAGGCCTCGGCGCACCAGCCCGGCAGCACCGCGCCCGCGGCCACCGTCCCACCGACGGGAGCCGGCACCGCAGCCGGGCCGGGAGCCGGAGCCGGAGCCGGCAAGGCCGGCACGCCCCCGGCCGGCGCGCCGCGACCGTTCGCGGCCTCGCCGCCGACCCGCCTGCTCGTCCCGGCCGCCGGGGTGGACGCGCCGGTCACCGGCCTCGGCCTGAACGCCGACGGGACGGTCGAGGTCCCGGCGGCCGACCGGGCCCAGGAGGTCGGCTGGTACCGCAACGGCCCGACGCCGGGGGAGACCGGGCCGGCCGTCCTGATCGGGCACTACGACACCGCCCACGGCCCGGCGGTCTTCCGCGGCCTGCCGAAACTGCGGCCGGGCGACCGGATCCAGGTCCGGCGGGCGGACGGCAGCACGGTGGACTTCCGGGTCCGGGCGCTGCTCCAGGCCGCCAAGGACCGGTTCCCGACCGACGCGGTGTACGGCGACACGGCCGCGCCCGAGCTGCGGCTGATCACCTGCGGGGGCCGGATCGGCGCGGACGGCCACTGGACGGACAACATCATCGTCCAGGCGGACCTGGCGGCCCCGACGGGCTGAGGACGGCTCCACGGGCGGCGCGGTCAGGCGCGCCCGGCGCGACGGAACCGCCGGCCGCCGCCCGGGCGACCTATCCACCGGGGACGAACCGGGCGCACTGCCCCGGGCCGGAACGCACGGCCCGCGGACACACGGGCCGGAACACACGGCCCGGAAGTACAGAGACCGGAAGCACCGCAGACCGGAACCAGACCGACCGGAGCACCTCGGGCCGGAAGCGCCGCCGCAGACACAGGAGGACGAGCACCAGCCGTGGCAGCATCACCCCCGCCCCGCCGCCGGGCCGGCGCCGCACCGCCCCGGGCCGTCCGGCCGACCACCGCCGCGCCGACCACCGGCGCCCTCTCCGCCCTCCTCACCGTGCTCACCGCCCTGGCCGCCCTCGTGCTGACCGCCTGCGGCGCGCCCGGCGAGCTGCGCGACCACGGCCCCGCCCAGCGGGTGACGCCGCCGCCGGTGCCCCAGCCGCTCTGGTCCGGCCTCGCCGTCGCGCCGCCGCCGACCTCACCCGCACCCGGCGCGAGCCGCTCCTCCGAACCCCCGCCGCAGCCCGTCCCCGACGTGACCGTCCCGGGGCCGGACGTCGCCGCCGTGGACGTCCGCGCCGTCCTGGCGAAGGACCCCGGGGTGAGCCAGGACGAACGGCGCGCGCTCGACGCCTGCCCGGGCTGCGAGGTCCGCGCCCCGGAGTTCCGCGATCTCACCGGTGACGGCCGACCCGAGCTGATCGTCGCCGTCGGCACGGTCGGACCGGTCGTCCTGCACGTCTACACCACGGCCGGCGACCACCTGCTGCCCGTCCTCCGGGTACAGGTGCTGAAGGGGTTCGGCGCGGAGACCGTCGGCGCGGACCTGTGGCTGCACGAGCCGACCACCGTGAGCACCCGGACCAGCAGCCACTACCGCTGGGACGGCACGCGGCTGGGCCTGCTGGAGCAGCGGGTCGAGGGCATCGGCCCGATCACCGGCCCGGGGCAGGGGAGCACCTCGGACCAGGAGGCCACACCCCCCACCACGCCCGGGCCGAAGGCCAGCCGGCCGTGGGATCCGGCCGCCACGGGCCGGCCCCAGGCCACCCCCGTCCCGGGCGGCACGGGCTGGGCCGCGACACCCCAGCCGCAGGGCGGTGCGGGGCTCGTCGTCCCGCGCCCCGCCGCTTCCCAGCCCGCCCGTCCGACCGCGGCTCCCCCGGAGGCCAAGCCATGAACCCCGCAGCGCCCGTCCCCGCGTCCGTGCCCGCGACCGCGCCGGCCGCCCAGCCGCACATCCTCATCGTGGAGGACGACGAGGTGATCCGGGAGGCGACCCGGATGGCCCTGGAGCGCTACGGGTTCCCGGTCTCCACCGCCGCCGACGGCCTGGAGGGGCTGGAGGCCTTCCACGCCGTCCGCCCCGACCTGATGCTGCTGGACGTGATGCTGCCGCTCCTCGACGGGGTCGGCCTCTGCCGGCGGATCCGCGAGGAGAGCCAGCTGCCGATCCTGATGATGTCGGCGCGCACCGATCCGGTCGACGTGGTGTCCGGCCTGGAGGCGGGGGCGGACGACTACGTGGTGAAGCCCTTCGAGAGCGCCGTCCTGGTGGCCCGGATCCGGACGGTGCTGCGGCGCGTCCGCGTGGCCCCGGCCACCGAGACCCCGGCCCCCGCGCCGACCGCGCCCACCGCCTCTCCCGGGCAGGCCCGTGCCGAGCAGGCCCGAGCCGAGCAGACTCAGGCCGGACCGGCCCGCACCGAACCGGCCGCGCGCCACCTCCGCAGCTTCGACGGCATGGAGGTGGACACCGAGAGCATGGAGGTCCGGGTGCACGGGCGGCTCGTCCCGCTGACCCCGACCGAGCTGCGGCTCCTGCTGGAGTTCACCGCCGCGCCCGGCATCGTGCTGGAGCGCTCCGCCCTGCTGGAGCGGGTCTGGGACTACGACTGGGGCGCCGACACCCGGGTGGTGGACGTCCACGTGCAACGGCTGCGCGCGAAGATCGGCAGCGGCCGGATCGAGACCGTCCGCGGCTTCGGCTACAAGTTGCGGCGCCCGGCATGACCGCGGAACCCATGCCACCGGAAGCCGCGACCCCGGAAGCCGCGACCCCGGAAGCCGTGACCGCGGAACCCGCGCCACCGGGACCCACGCCCCCGCGGCGCACACCGCGGCGCCGCCTCACGCTGCGCCGGATGACCCTGCGCCGCCAGATCGCCACCGCCGTCGCCGCCATCTCCGTCCTGGTCGCGGTGGCGGTCGGCCTGCTGGTCCACCAGGCGATGATCCGCCAGCACGTCGACCAGGCCCGCGAGTCGGCGCTCACCGCACTCGACTCCGCGGTGGCCGCCTACAAGCGCGGCGAGCCGGTCGCCGGCCGCAACGCCGCCCTGGACGACCCGGCACTGCCGCCCCGGCTGCGCGCCCTCGCGACGGACGGCCGGCTGGGGTCGCTGCTGGCGGGCGGGCCCGAGGGCGAGGCGATGTGGGCGGCCGGCGCCGTCCAGGGCGGGGTGCTCTCCGTCCGGGTGGACTTCACCCAGGACCGGAAGGCGATCGCCGACCTGGACCGGATCATCCTGATCACCGTCGTCGCCTCCGTCTTCACGACGGTGCTGGTCGGCGTGCTGGTCGCGGACCGGATCAGCCGGCGGCTGCGGACGGCGGCGACGGCCGCCCGGGGGATCGCCGCGGGGCGGACGGACGCCCGGATCGGCGAGCTGGTCGACGGGCGGGACGAGGTCGCCGACCTCGCGGCGGCCGTCGACCAGATGTCCCGGGCGCTGCACCGCCGGCTGGCGGACGAGCAGCAGTTCACCGCCGACGTCGCCCACGAGCTGCGCACCCCGCTGACCGGGCTGGTCACCGCGGCCGAGCTGCTGCCCCCGGGACGGCCCACCCAGCTCGTGCAGAACCGGGTGCAGGCGCTGCGCTCACTGGTCGAGGACCTGCTGGAGGTGTCCCGGCTGGACGCCGACGCCGAGACGCCGTACCTGTCCGCCGTGCCGCTGGAGCGCGCGGTGCGCCGCACCGTCGGGCTCACCGGGCTGGAGGTGGAGGTCGACGTCCGGCCGTCCGCGGCCGACGCCTCGGTGCGCACGGACCTGCGCCGGCTGGACCGCATCCTGGGGAACCTGCTGGTCAACGCCGACCGGCACGGCGGCGGCCCGGTCCGGCTGGAGGTGGACGGTCTGCGGATCACCGTCCGCGACCACGGGCCCGGCTTCCCGGACGACCTGCTGCGGCACGGGCCGCAGCGGTTCCGGACGAGCGTGCGCGAACGCGGACGCGGCCACGGGCTCGGCCTGACGATCGCCCAGGGCCACGCGCGGGTGATCGGCGCGGCCCTGACCTTCGCCAACCACCCGGACGGCGGCGCGGTGGCGACCCTGGAACTGCCGCCCACCGCGGCCTCCGACCCGGACGACGGCCCCACCGGCGCCCCGGCCGACGACACCCCCACCCACTGCACCGACGGCACCGACGGCACCGGCACCCCCGAGCCGCCCGCCCACGCGGTCACTCGCTGACCGCACGGGCACCGGCACCCCCGAGCCGCCCGCCCACGCGGTCACTCGCTGACCGCACCCCCGACCGGCGCCGGGCCGTCCACCGCCATCCGCCCGGCGGCCGCCGCCGCGCTCGCCGCCAGCAGCCGGAGCCCCGCCTCGGACGGCGAGCCGGGGGCGGCGCTGAACAGCAGCATCCGGTGGCCGGAGGCCTCGGGCAGCGGGAGCGCCTCGAAGTCCAGCGTCAGCCCGCCGACCACCGGGTGCCGGAGCTCCTTCGTCCCGTACAGGCAGTCGTGCACCGGGTGGCGCGACCAGAGGGCCGCGAACTCCGCGCTCCCCATGGACAACTCCCCGATTAGCTCGGCCAGCTGCCGGTCGCCCTGGTGGCGCCCGGCGGCCAGCCGGAGGAACGCCACCTGGGCCCGTGCCTCGGCCTCCCACCTCGGGTACAGCGCCCTGGTCCGCGGGTCGAGGAAGAGCAGCCGGGAGAGGTTCGGGCGGTCCGCCGGGCGGTCCGGGCCGGCCGGGTCGAGGTGGCCGGCCAGCAGGGCGTGGCCGAGCGGGTTCCAGGCCAGCACCTCGTTGCGCCGCCCGACCACCACCGCCGGGACGTCCGTCATCGCCGCGATCAGCTGGCGGACGGCCGGCCGGGCCCGCTCGAACCGCTCGGCGGCCCGCCCCTTCGCCGCCCGGCCCGGGCGGGCCAGGTTGCGCAGGTGGGCGTGCTCGTCACCGTCCAGCCGCAGGGCCCGGGCGATGGCGTCGAGCACCTCGTCCGAGACGTTCCGGCTCTGCCCCTGCTCCAGCCGCGTGTAGTAGGTGATGCTGACGCCCGCCAGCTGGGCCAGCTCCTCGCGGCGCAGCCCGGGCACCCGGCGACGGGTGCCGTACGCGGTCAGGCCGACGTCCTCGGGCTGCAGGCGGGCGCGGCGGGTGCGCAGGAACTCGCCCAGCCCGGTGGGTGTCTCCGATGCGGTCATGGACCCAGTCAACACCGGCCGGCGCGACCGAGCCTGCCCCTGCCGGTGCCACCCTCGGCGGGGGTCTGGGTGGGCCGCCCGGAACCGCGCAGGCTGCTGCCGTCACCGGGAGAACCCGTCGAAAGGCAGCAGTGCGATGACCACCACCGTCCCCGAGGCACCACCCGCCGCCGCGCCCGCGGCCGTCATGACCGGCCGTCAGCGGCTCGTCCTGGTGGTCCTGCTGGCCGCCCAGTTCATGCTGGCCGTGGACTTCTCGATCCTGAACGTCGCCCTGCCGGTGATCGGCCAGGGCCTCGGCTTCACGCTCGGCGACCTGCAGTGGATCGCCACCTCGTTCGCGCTCTGCGCGGCGGGCTTCACCCTGCTCTTCGGACGGGTGGCCGACCTGGTCGGACGGCGCCGGGTGTTCCTGCTCGGGCTGGCGGTGCTCGCCGCCGCCTCGCTGGTCGGCGGGCTGGCGACCGGCCCGGAGCTGCTGCTGGCCGCCCGGGTCGCCCAGGGCCTGGCCACCGCCGCCGTCACCCCGGCCGGGCTGGCGCTGCTCACCACGGCGTTCCCGGAGGGCCCGCTGCGCGAACGGGCGCTGGGCCTGAACGGGGCGCTGATGTCGGCCGGCTTCACCTCCGGCGCGGTGCTCGGCGGGCTGCTCACCGACCTGCTCAGCTGGCGCTGGGCGTTCTTCGTCAACGTGCCGGTCGCGCTGGCCGTCCTGCTGGTGGCGCCCCGGCTGATCGCCGAGAGCCGCCCGCGGCCGTCGGCCGGGGGAGCCACGACGGACGGGCGCGCCCGGATGGACCTGCCGGGCGCGGTCACCGTCACCGGCGGCCTGCTCGCCCTGGTGTACGGCCTGACCAGGGCCGGGGAGCACGGCTGGGGCGACCCGGTCGCGCTGTGGGCGCTGGCCCTGGCCGTCCTGCTGCTGGTGGCGTTCCGGTTCGTCGAGCGGTCCGCCGCCGCGCCGCTGGTGCCGGTCCGGGTGCTGCGGCGGCGCACGGTGGTCTGGGGCAACGCGGCGGGGCTGCTGGCCTTCGCCACCGAGACCTCGCTGGTGTTCCTGCTGACCCTCTACCTGCAGCGGGTGCTCGGGTTCTCGCCGCTGGCCACCGGTCTCGCCTTCGGCGTGCTCGGTGCGGGCACCGTGCTCGGCGGGGTGGTGGCGGCCCGGCTGATCGGCCGGCTCGGCAGCAGGGGCGCGCTGCTCACCGGCTTCCTGGTGCAGGCGGTGGCGACCGCCTCGCTGGTCCTGCTCGGCGCCGACCGGGCCTGGCTGGGGCTGCTGCTCGCGGCGACCTTCGTCGGCGGGGTGGGCAACATGCTGGCGATCGTCGGCTTCATGGTGACGGCCACCTCGGGCCTGCCGGACGAGGAGCAGGGGCTGGCCACCGGCGTCGCCACGATGACCCAGCAGGTCGGGATCACCCTCGGCACCCCGGTGATGAGCTCGGTCGCCACCGCGGCGGCCGCGGGCGCCACCGTGCTCACCGGCGTCACCTGGGCGATCGCGGTCAACGCCGCCCTGGTGCTGCTGGCCGGCGCCGCCTCGGCGCTCTTCCTGCGGCGCCGGTGACCCGGCGCACGGCAGCCGCGGGGTGGGGGTGGGGGTGGGGCCGCGTAGCCCACCCGCGCGCCGCAAGGGCCGGATACGGGCAGTAACGCCCGCAGCCGGCCCCCGCCGGCCCCCGCCGGCGCCCGGCGC
>NZ_JBHXTG010000025.1:0-97125 GCF_042677465.1 Kitasatospora sp. NPDC127111 | reverse complement strand
CGCCCGGTTACATTCCGAACCCGGAAGCTAAGCCTCACAGCGCCGATGGTACTGCAGGGGGGACCCTGTGGGAGAGTAGGACGCCGCCGAACAATTCTTCGAGAGAAGCCCCCGCCCGGGGAACCGGACGGGGGCTTTTCTGCTGTAAGGTCAACGTGCAGAAGTCGTCACACGGTACAGGAGGCCCCCGGGTGGAGGTCCAGGAGACGCGGGTCCAGACCGATCGCGTCCTCACCATCCCCAACCTGCTGAGCATGGGCCGGCTGGTCGGCGTTCCGCTCTTCCTCTGGCTGATTCTCTGGCCGGTGTTCGGCGGGCCGAACAACGACGGCTGGGCGCTGCTGATCCTGATGCTGAGCGGCGTCAGCGACTACCTGGACGGAAAGCTCGCCCGCAGGTGGGGGCAGATCAGCCGGGTCGGGCAGCTGCTCGACCCGCTGGCCGACCGGCTCTATGTGCTGTCCACCCTGGTCGGCTTGACCTGGCGTGAGATCCTGCCGTGGTGGCTCACGGCGATCCTGTTGGCCCGTGAGCTGTTTATCGCGGCGCTGCTGCCCATTCTCAACCGGCACGGCTACGGGCCGCTGCAGGTGAGTTTCCTGGGCAAGGCCGCGACTTTCAATCTGATGTACGCGTTCCCGCTCCTGCTGCTCGGTACCGGCGACAGCTGGATCGCGCGGCCGGCCGAGGTGGTGAGCTGGGCCTTCATCTGGTGGGGGACGACGCTCTACTGGTGGGCGGCCATTCTTTACGCGGTGCAGGTCAGGCAGATCATCCGGGCGGGCGCGACCTCCTCCGCGTCCACAGTCTGAGACGTGATCTGAGAGAAGTCCCACGGCGCCACGGTGCGTCGGAGCATATCTTCCGGGTAGAGAACCTCTGGAACGGTTTGATGGACCTGCAGGTCCACCACCGCGAAGGAGGACGCACCCGTAATGAAAGCCGTTGTAATGGCAGGGGGCGAAGGCACCCGACTCCGCCCGATGACCTCCAGCATGCCGAAGCCGCTGCTTCCCGTGGCCAACCGCCCGATCATGGAGCACGTGCTGCGGCTGCTGAAGCGGCACGGCCTCTCCGACACCGTCGTCACCGTCCAGTTCCTGGCCTCGCTGGTCAAGAACTACTTCGGGGACGGCGAAGAGCTGGGTATGCATCTGACCTACGCCAACGAGGAGACGCCACTCGGCACTGCGGGGAGTGTCAAGAACGCCGAGGACGCGCTCAAGGACGACTCCTTTCTGGTGATCTCCGGTGACGCGCTGACCGACTTCAATCTCACGGAATTGATCGAGTTTCACCGCAGTAAGAACGCACTGGTCACGGTCTGTCTCACCCGGGTGCCGAATCCCCTCGAGTTCGGCATCACGATCACCGATGACGAGGGGCGGGTCGAGCGGTTCCTGGAGAAGCCGACCTGGGGGCAGGTCTTCTCCGACACGGTGAACACCGGTATCTACGTGATGGAGCCCGAGGTCTTCGACTACGTGGCGGCGGGGGAGTCCGTCGACTGGTCGAGCGACGTGTTCCCGCAGCTGTTGAAGGAGGGCAAGCGGGTCTACGGGTACGTGGCCGAGGGTTACTGGGAGGACGTCGGCACCCACGAGAGCTACGGCAAGGCCCAGGCGGACGTCCTGGAGGGCAAGGTGGAGGTCGAGCTCGACGGGTTCGAGATCTCGCCGGGCGTCTGGGTGGCCGAGGGCGCCGAGGTGGACCCGGAGGCCGTGCTCCGCGGGCCGCTGTACATCGGGGACTACGCCAAGGTCGAGGCCGGCGTGGAGATCCGCGAGCACACCGTGCTCGGCAGCAACGTGGTGGTCAAGCGCGGCGCGTTCCTGCACAAGGCGGTCGTCCACGACAACGTGTACGTGGGACCGCAGAGCAATCTGCGCGGCTGCGTGGTCGGCAAGAACACCGACGTGATGCGGGCCGCGCGGCTCGAGGACGGCGCGGTGATCGGGGACGAGTGCCTGATCGGCGAGGAGTCCATGATCGCGGCCAACGTCCGGGTCTACCCGTTCAAGACCATCGAGGCCGGTGCGGTCGTCAACACCTCGGTGATCTGGGAGTCCCGCGGGCAGGAGCACCTCTTCGGGGTGCGCGGGGTCTCGGGCATCCTCAACGTGGAGATCACGCCGGAGCTGGCCGTGCGGCTGGCCGGCGCGTACGCGACCACGCTGAAGAAGGGCGCCACCGTCACCATTGCGCGTGACCACTCGCGGGGTGCGCGTGCGCTCAAACGGGCGATGATCTCGGCGCTGCAGACCAGCGCGATCGACGTCCGCGACCTCGAGAACGTGCCGATGCCGGTGGCCCGGCAGCACACCGCGCGCGGGAGCGCCGGCGGGATCTTCCTGCGGACCACGCCCGGGGTGCCGGACTCGCTGGACATCCTGTTCTTCGACGAGCGCGGGGCCGACCTCTCGCAGGCCGGCCAGCGCAAGCTGGACCGCGTGTACGCGCGCCAGGAGTACCGGAGGGCCTTCCCCGGCGAGATCGGGGACCTCACCTTCCCGTCCAGCGTCTTCGACTCCTACGCGGGCAACCTGCTGCGGACCATCGACACCACGGGCGTCCGCGAGGCCGGGCTCAAGGTGGTGGTGGACACCGCGCACGGCAGCGCGGGGCTGGTCCTGCCGAGCATCCTCGGCCGGCTCGGGGTGGAGGCGCTCACCGTCTCCAGCGGGCTGGACGAGGCGCGGCCGACCGAGGACGCCGAGGAGCGCCGGGCGGGGCTGGCCAGGCTGGGCGAGCTGGTGGCGTCCTCCCGGGCCGCCTTCGGCGTCCGGTTCGACCCGGTCGGCGAGCGGGTCGCCTTCGTCGACGAGCTGGGCCGGGTGATCGACGACGACCGGGCGCTGCTGGTGCTGCTCGACCTGGTCGCGGCCGAGCGACGGAGCGGGCAGGTGGCGCTGCCGGTGACCACCACCCGGATCGCCGAGCAGGTGGCCGCGTACCACGGTACGCAGGTCATCTGGACCACGACCACACCGGACGACCTGGCCAAGGCGGCCTCCGCCGAGGGCACGGTGTTCGGCGGGGACGGGCGAGGCGGTTTCGTGGTGCCCGAGTTCAGCGGGGTGCTGGACGGGGCCGCGGCGTTCGTCCGGCTGGTCGGGCTGGTGGCCCGGACCCAGCTCACCCTGAGCCAGATCGACGCGCGCATCCCGCAGGCGCACATCAGGCGGCGGGACATCGCGACGCCCTGGGCGGCGAAGGGCATGGTCATGCGCTCGGTGGTGGAGGCGGCCGGCACCCGGCGGCTGGACACCACGGACGGCGTCCGGGTGGTCGAGGCGGACGGGCGGTGGACGCTCGTCCTGCCCGACCCGGCCGAGGCGGTCACCCACCTCTGGGCCGAGGGCCCGGACGACGAGGCGACCGAGGCGCTGCTGGACGAGTGGGCGGCGGTGGTCGACGGCGCCGGGCGGTGACCTGAGGTAGCGGAACGTCGGCGGGGCGGGCGGCCGGTGCCGCCCGCCCCGTTCGTGCTCACCCCTGTCCGTTTTGCGGCTGTTCCGTATGATCCGTCGCTTCTGGTGAGTGCGCAGGTCAGGGGCTGTGTTCGGGTCCCTCCGCCGACGTGGGACGATGGTCCGCATGCCAGCGACGCCGACGCCGAGTGCCAGCAACGGACGGTACAACCGTCCGGACGCCTCGATGTCCTTGCTGACCAACGTGATGGACCACGGCCTGGACGAGGGGTACGCGGAGGCCGCCGCGGCGCGCGGCGGGGACCGCGACAGCCGGATACCCGGCACGGTCCGGGGCCTGCTCACGCTGGGCGCCGGGCTGGCCCTGGTGGGGGTGGTGGTGACGATCGGCGCGGTGAACGCGCACAAGGCCGAGCCGACGCTCGCCAAGGAACGCGACGCGCTGATCCACCGGATCAACGACAGCAACGCATCGGCGGACCGCCTGCAGAAGCAGGTGCAGGACCTGCGCCGCAAGGTCGACAGCGCGCAGCAGCAGGCGCTGGCCCCGGGGGAGGGGGACCCGGCCGCCCTCGCGGGTGCGGTCGGCCTGGCCGAGGTCACCGGTCCCGGGATCAAGCTGGTCCTGGAGGACGCGGCCGGCACCGGCGCCGGCGGGAACGTCGACCCGCGGGCCGGCCAGGGGTTCTCCAACAGCGGCCGGCTGCGGGACCGGGACCTGCAGCTGGTGGTGAACGGACTCTGGGAGTCCGGCGCGGAGGCGATCTCGATCAACGGGCAGCGGCTCACCGCGCTCTCCGCGATCCGCGCCGCGGGTGAGGCGGTGCTGGTGGACAACCGGCCGCTCGTCCCGCCGTACAACGTGCAGGCGCTCGGGGACGGGCCCAAGCTGGTCGCCGCCTTCGAGAGCCACATGGCGGGCCAGTACCTGCGCCTGCTGCAGGAGAAGTACGGCATCAAGTCGACGATCTCCGCGCAGAAGATGCTGACGCTGCCGGCGGCGGTGGGCGTCACCCTGCGGACCGCCCAGCCCGCCACGCCGGAGGCCTCGCCGACGGCGAGCCCGTCCGCCGGCCAGCAGGTGAGCCCGTCCGCCACCGCCCCGAGCGCCACGGCCCCGGCCGGTGGCGGGGAGAGTCCGTCCGCGAGCGCGTCGCCGTCGGCCACGCCGAGCGCGAAGAGCTCGGGTAAGCGCCCGCCGAGCGGTACCGCCAAGACCACGACAGCCCAAACGCCCACGGCGACCACCAGCGGGTCGTCCTCTGCAGGGACAGGAGCAGCTAGACCGTGATTGCCGTACTGGGTCTCGTGATCGGGGTGGTCGTCGGGCTCTTCGTCCAGCCCGAGGTGCCGGACGCCGTCGTGCCGTACCTGCCGATCGCGGTGGTGGCGGCGCTCGACGCCGTGTTCGGCGGTGTCCGGGCGATGCTGGACGGGATCTTCAACGACAAGGTGTTCATCGTCTCGTTCCTCTCCAACGTGGTGGTCGCGGCGCTGATCGTCTTCCTCGGTGACCAGCTGGGCGTCGGCTCGCAGCTGTCCACGGGCGTGGTCGTCGTCCTCGGCATCCGCATCTTCTCCAACGCCGCTGCGATCAGGCGCCATGTCTTCCGCGCCTGAGCAGGGCCGCGGGCCGGCGGACGAGAAGCAGGCGGACGGACGGGCAGGAGACGACGTGCGCGAGGACGGCACGGTGGAGCACGACGCGGTGGAGCGGGAGAAGGCTCCGGTGACCGAGACGGCGGCCGCGAAGGCGGTCGAGAAGCCGGCCGGGAAGCCGGCTGGGAAGGCCGTCCGGCCGGTCGAGCCGGTTGAGCCGGTTGAGCCGGTCGAACTGGTGAAGGCCGTTGGGCGGACGGAGTCGGCCGGGGACGCTCAGGAGCAGCCGGACGGGAAGCCGGAGGTGCCGGAGGCTGGGACTGAAGCCGAGGGCGCGGCCGCGGCCGAGGTCCAGGAGCCGGAACCCAAGCCCGCGCCGGAACCCGAGCCCGAGCCGGAGGACAAGCCCGCGTCGGATCCTGAGCCCGAGCCGGATCCTGAGCCCGAGCCGATGGCCAAGCCCGCGCCCGCGCCGGAGGCCAACCCCGAGCCCGAGCCCGCTCGTGAGCCCCGGCCCGAGCCCGAGTCCGCCGTCGACGAGCCCGCCGTCGAGGAGCCCGCCGCGCCCGCCGTCGACCGCAGTGCGGGCCGGCGCCGCCTGAAGGCGGCGCTCTGGCCGCCGCGGCTCTCCCGCGGCCAGCTGGTGGTGGCGCTGCTGCTGTTCTCGCTCGGCCTGGCCCTGGCGATCCAGGTCCGCTCGACCAACGACCACCACAGCCAGCTGCGCGGCGCACGTCAGGAGGATCTTGTGCGGATCCTCGACGAACTGGACAGCCGCCAGCAGCGTCTCCAACAGGAGAGGGCGGAGCTTGAGCAGTCCCTGGCCAAGTTGGAGAACAGTTCCAACCAGGCCAAGGAGGCCCAGGAGCAGACCAGGAAGAAGGTGACGGAGCTCGGTGTGCTCGCCGGGACCGTCAAAGCCACTGGTCCGGGCATCGTACTCACGGTCGATGATCCCCAAGGGCAGGTGAAGGCGGATATGCTGCTGGACACCCTGCAGGAACTCCGAGCGGCGGGGGCGGAGGCGATTCAGATCAACGATGTGCGCGTGGTGGTCAACACCCACTTCACGGACGTGTCCGGCGGCGGTGTGCAGATCGACGGCAAGAAGGTCTCGCAGCCCTACCGCTTCACCGTCGTGGGGAACCCGCAGGACCTCACACCCGCGCTGAACATCCCGGGAGGTGTGGTCCGTACGCTGGAGAGCCATCAGGCGCGCGCGACCATCTCCCAGCAGCAGAAGGTTGTCGTCGACGCCCTCGTCGATCTGAAGACGCCGCAGTACGCCAAGCCGGCCCCGAAGTGACGGGGTACCGGCCGAACGGCCCGTCAGCTGCGGGCGGCCCCCGGTGCGGGGCGCCGCCGTCCCGTGGACGAGACTGGTCCACACCAGCACCTGACGGAGCACCACACGTCGGAGTACCACTCCAGCCGGCCCGATCCACGACCGGGCCCGCAGCCTGTCCGAGGTTCTCACCCTGCCCCGCGGGCGGGTCTGTCACACGCAAGGGGATTCGCCCGTGAGTTTCTTCTCGAAGTTGTTCGGTCGTAGCAAGGGCCGTGACGAGGTTGCCGTCGAGGCACCCACCGCGCGTCACCGCCGGGCCGACGAAGAGCCCGCCGTGCCGGGCATGCGCCCCGCCCCCGAGGGGGTGGAATACGCGGAGCGTCCCCTCTTCCGGGACGGCGCCGACCAGCAGTTCGCGGCGAATCCGGCGGGCTACGGCGCGTCGGTTGACCCTTCCGGCGACCCGCGCATAGGTTTCCAGTCAGGACCCTCAACCTCTGGTGGAGGGTTTGCCCCGGACCCGTACGCCGCGCACAACCCGTCGGGTGTGCCGCGCCAGGAGGCTGTGAACATGGCTGGCCCCACTCCGTGCCCCAGGTGCGGCAACCAGAACCCTGCCGCGGCCCGCTTCTGTTCCAACTGCGGTACGGCGCTGCGCGGCGGCGCGCTGCCCGAGGGGGCGGCGGAGACCACGTCGACCATCTCGATCTCCGGCCTGGAGTCGTACGACCCCAACACCACGACCGGTACCGGTGCCACGCCGGCGCTCTCGGCCGAGGTGCTGGCGGCGATCGACGCGCTGCCGGCCGGTTCGGCCCTGCTGATCGTCCAGCGCGGCCCGAACGCGGGCAGCCGGTTCCTGCTGGACTCCGACAAGACCACGGCAGGCCGTCACCCGCAGGGCGACATCTTCCTGGACGACGTCACCGTCTCGCGCAAGCACGTGGAGTTCCGCCGGACGCCCGGCGGCGGCTTCACCGTCGCGGACGTGGGCAGCCTCAACGGCACCTACGTCAACCGGGAGCGGATCGACGAGGTGCCGCTGAACAACGGCGACGAGGTGCAGATCGGGAAGTACCGGCTGGTCTTCTTCGCCAGCCACCACCGGGGGTACTGAAACCAACGGCGTCTGGAGCCCGAGTGACCGCGAACACCCCTTCATCCCTCGGGACGGCCGCCCCCGCGTCGTCCGGTCCGCAGCCGGACCAGGGCGCGCGGGGCGTGGTCGCGGCCCCCAGGCAGCCGGTCCGTCCGGACCGGCCCGCCGGGGGCGGGCGGCGGCGCGGCGGCGACGAGCTGCTGAGCATCGGCGCGGTGCTGGCGCACCTGCGGGACGACTTCCCCGAGGTCACCATCTCCAAGATCAGGTTCCTGGAGGCGGAGGGCCTGGTCGAGCCGCAGCGCACGCCCTCGGGCTACCGCAAGTTCAGCCCGGCCGACGTCGAGCGGCTGGCGTACGTGCTGCGGATGCAGCGCGACCACTACCTGCCGCTGCGGGTGATCCGCGAGCACCTGGACGCGATCGAGCGCGGTGAGAACCCGCCCGCGCTGCCGGCGGCCGACGCCCGGCCCGGGCCGATGGAGGAGGCGGACCGCGAGCTGGTGGCGGGCGCCGAGGCGTCGACCGGGGTCCGGCTGGGCCGGGCCGAGCTGCTGGCGGCCGCGGAGGCCGGCGAGGGCGAGCTGGTCGAGTGGGAGTCGTACGGGCTGGTCGCGCCCGGCCCGGACGGCGGCTACGACGGCGAGGCGCTGCAGGTCGCCCGGCTGGTCGCGGAGCTGGGCCGGTACGGGCTGGAGCCGCGACACCTGCGCGCCATGAAGGCGGCCGCCGACCGCGAGATCGCACTCGTCGAGCAGGTGGTGGCGCCGCTGCGGCGGCACCGGAACCCGCAGACCAGGGCGCACGCCGAGGCCACCGCCCGGGAGCTGGCGACACTCTCCGTCCGGCTGCACGCGGCCATGGTGCAGGCCGGTCTGCGGACCCGTTCCTGACCGGCCGACCCCGCTGACCAGCGCGGTCGGTCCTGCGCTTTCATATCCGGGGCAAGGGCCATAGGGTTGCCTGTGTGAATGAGCTCGACGTCGTGGGTGTCCGGGTGGAGATGCCTTCCAACCAGCCGATCGTGCTGCTGCGGGAGGTCGGGGGCGACCGTTACCTGCCGATCTGGATCGGTCCCGGTGAGGCGACCGCGATCGCTTTCGCCCAGCAGGGCATGACGCCGGTGCGCCCGTTGACGCACGACCTCTTCAAGGACGTCCTGGAGGCGCTCGGCCAGCAGCTCACCGAGGTGCGGATCACCGATCTGCGGGAGGGCGTGTTCTACGCCGAGCTGGTCTTCGCGGGCGGGGTCGAGGTGAGTGCCCGGCCGTCCGACGCGATAGCCCTGGCGCTGCGCACCGGCACGCCGATCTACGGCAGCGAGGAGGTGCTCGCCGAGGCGGGCATCGCGATCCCGGACGAGCAGGAGGACGAGGTCGAGAAGTTCCGCGAGTTCCTCGACCAGGTCTCGCCCGAGGACTTCGGCGGCGGCACGCCGCAGTAGGGCCGACGCGGTGGCCGTCCGACGGCCCGGCAGGGGCCCGGGGGCCGTGGGGCACCGGCTCGTGCCGTATACGTTCGGCCGTTTTGCCAAATGGGGTCCACCTACCCACACTAGGGGCACGAAAAACCACTCTCCTGGGTGACGTGGTTTGTCGGGCCCGGCGTGGCGATCGTTGACGGGTCATGGGGGACTGCCTACCGTCAGGAGTGGCTGCCCGGGTGCCTGTCCCCGCAGCCTTTGGGCTGCCCGCAGCATGAGTGGACGGAGGTAGGCATGACCGGCACCGGCGATGACGCGGCCGTAGGAGGCCTGTGCGCCGTGCACCTGCCGCGCACCTCCCGCACCGTGACCGACCTGCCCCGCACGGAGCTGCCCCGGGTGGGCCGGTTCCCGGCCGTACAGCCCGGCCAGCCCGCCATCGAGCGGCTCGCACCGACCTCGGAGCTGATCGGCTACCGCGGGCCGACGGCCTGCGCGGCGGCCGGGATCACCTACCGCCAGCTGGACTACTGGGCCCGGACCGGGCTGCTCGAACCCAGCGTCCGTTCGGTCTACCCGGCCAGCAGCCAGCGGCTGTACAGCTTCCGCGACATCCTGCTGCTGAAGATCGTGAAGCGGCTGCTGGACGCGGGGGTCTCGCTGCAGAACATCCGGGTGGCGGTCGCCCACCTGCAGGCCGCCGAGGTGGCCGACCTGGCCGGGCTGACGCTGATGTGCGACGGCGCCACGGTGTACGAGTGCGCCACGGCGCAGCAGGTGGTCGACCTGCTGAAGGGTGGTCAGGGCGTCTTCGGCATCGCGGTCGGCGCGGTCTGGCAGGAGCTGGAGCTGGCCCTCGGCCGGCTGCACGCCGAGCGGACCGACACCGGGGAGACGGTGCTCGGGCACGACCCGGGGGACGAACTGGCGCAGCGCCGCAACCGGGCGGTCTGAACAGCACGTTGACGAGGCCGCGGGCCCGGGCGGGGAACCGTCCGGGCCCGCGGCCTCGTCGTGCCGGTTGAGCCCGGTCAAGCCGGGTGATGGCGACTCGAGGGGGGACTCGTGGGGTTCGGCACCGGTATACCGGGCTTGCTGCGGCGGCGGGCGCGCCGGCTCGGCGTGCGGCTGGGGCGGCGGCGCACCCAGCGCCGGATCTTCCAGCTCGTCACGGTGGGCTGCGCGGTGGCGCTGGCGCCGAGCGCGTGGCTCTGGGTCTCGGCGGGCGACCGGGTCGGTACGGTGGCGAGCGCCCCGGAGGCCCCGGTGGCGGTGGTGTTCGGCGCGGGCCTGTTCGACGGCAAGCCGTCGCCGTACCTGGCGCACCGGCTGGACGCGGCGGTCGACCTGTACCGGGAGCGGAAGGTGCAGGCGATCCTGGTCACCGGGGACAACGGGCGGGACAGCTACGACGAGACCGACGCGATGCGGGAGTACCTGGTCGAGCACGGTGTGCCGCGGGTGCGGGTGGTGGGTGACTACGCGGGTTTCGACACCTGGGACTCCTGCACCCGGGCGCACCGGGTCTTCGGGGTGGACCGGGCGGTGCTGGTGAGCCAGGACTTCCACGTCCGGCGGGCGCTGGCGCTGTGCGAGGCGGCGGGGATCGACGCGTACGCGGTGGGGGTGCCGGAGTGGCACGACGCCACCTGGCTGTACGGGGGGCTGCGGGAGATCCCGGGGGCGGGCAAGGCGGCGCTGAACGCCTGGCTGCGGCCGGACCCGCTGTTCCTGGGCCCGAAGGAGGAGGGAATCCCCCGGGCGCTGGCGGACGCCGCCGGGGCGCAGCGGCGCTGATCCCGGGCGGGGCCGACGGCCGGGTTCGGACCGGCTGTCGGACCCGTGCGGCATGATCGGCGGGTGCGGTCACTGCCGAGCATCATCCACCTCGACATGGACGCCTTCTTCGCGGCGGTGGAGCAGGCGGCCAAGCCGAGCCTGCGCGGGAAGCCGGTGATCGTCGGAGGGCTGGGCGGGCGCGGGGTGGTCTCCACGGCCTCGTACGAGGCCCGGAGGTTCGGCGTGCACTCGGCGATGCCGATGGCGCAGGCGCGCCGGCTGTGCCCGAACGCGGCGTTCCTCGCCGGGCGCTTCGAGGCCTACCGGCAGGTGAGCGAACTGGTGATGGGCCTGCTGCGGGAGCTGTCGCCGCTGGTGCAGCCGCTCAGCCTGGACGAGGCCTTCGTCGACCTGGAGGCCGGTCCGTACGGCCCGGCGCTGGCGGCGGTGGACCACGGGACGGGGGAGCGGCTGGTGCTGGCCCTGGCGGAGGACCTCCGGGCCGACATCCAGCGGCGTACCGGGCTGACCGCCTCGGTGGGGGCGGCCGGGTCCAAGCTGATGGCGAAGATCGCCTCCGAGCAGGCGAAGCCGGACGGGCTGGTGCTGATCGAGCCGGGCCAGGAGCGGGCGGTCCTCGGGCCGATGCCGGTGCGCGCGCTGCCCGGCATCGGGCCGGCCACCGAGCAGGTCCTGCGCCGGGCCGGGTTGGCCACGGTGGCCGACCTCGCCGAGGCGGGGGAGGCGGAGCTGGTGCAGCTGCTCGGGAGGGCGCACGGCAGCGGCGTGTACGCGATGTCCATAGGCCTGGACGACCGGCCGGTGGTGGCCGATCAGGACGCCAAGTCGGTGTCGGTGGAGGACACCTTCGAGGTGGACCTCGCCGACCGGGACCGGGTGCTGCGCGAGGTGGAGGTGCTGGCCGCGCGGTGCGTGCGGCGGCTGCGAGCGGCGGGCCGGTCGGGGCGGACGGTCGTGTTGAAGGTCCGGCGGTTCGACTTCTCCACGCTGACGCGTTCGGAGACGCTGCGCGGGCCGACGGACGACGAGACGGTGATCACCGAGACGGCCCGTCGGCTGGCCTCGCAGGTGGACATCACCGGCGGGGTGCGGCTGCTCGGTGTCGGGGTGTCGCAGCTGGCCGACTACACCCAGGAGGACCTGTTCGCGCAGGCGGTCCGGGAGGAGGCCGGCGAGCCGGAGGCGACCGCGGGCGAGGAGGAGGGGCAGGCCGAGCCGGCCGGGCCGGCGGTGCGGCACTGGATGCCGGGGCAGGACGTGCGGCACGCGGAGTTCGGGCCGGGGTGGGTGCAGGGCAGCGGCGTGGGGCGGGTGACGGTGCGGTTCGAGACGCCGTGGAGCGGGCCGGGCCGGGTGCGGACCTTCGCGGTGGACGATCCGGCGCTGGAGCCCGCGCGTCCGTTGCCGCTGCGCGGCGGCGACGGCTTCGAGGGCGGCGAGGGCGTCGAGGGCGGCGCGGGCGAGGAGCCCGGGGACGCCGGAGCCGGTGGGGGCGGTGCGGCGGCCGGGGGCTGAACGCACGGAGCGGCCCCACCCGGCAGGGGGGCCGGGTGGGGCCGCGTGGTGTGCCGGCCTCGGACCGGTCGCGATGCCCTCGTCGACCGTTCGGGGACCGGGCCCCCGCGCCCTGTCCCTGGGCGCGGGGGGTGGACGCCTCGTCAGGCGTCGGTCTTGGCCAGCCGGGGGCTGGAGTCCACGTCCGCCACCTCGTTGCCGGCGGCCACGGTGGTGGTCGGCTTGATGGTGCGGATCAGGAAGGGGACGGCGCCGGCGATCACGCAGACCGCGGCGGCGGTCCAGAACGCGTGCTGGTAGGCGTCCAGGGTGGGCAGCACCAGCGGGATCTTCGGCGGCAGCTTCATGGTGTCGCCGGTCAGGATCGCGGCCATCACGGCGGTGCCGATGGCGCCGCCGACGGTGCGCAGCACGGCGTTCATGCCGTTGGCGATGCCGCTCTGCTCGACCGGGACGGCGCCGTTGATGTAGGCGGGCATCGCGGAGAAGGCGAGGCCGATGCCCAGACCGAAGATCGCCGAGGCGGTGTAGATGTCGCCCTCGTGGCTGTGGCGCACGGCCAGGTAGGCCATGGCGACGGCGCCGAGCACGCCACCGAGGACCAGCGGCAGACGCGGGCCGCGGCGGGCGATCAGCAGTGCGCCCAGCGGGGCGGCGACCATCGAGCCGATGGCGGAGGGCAGCAGCATGACGCCGGCGTGCAGCACGGTGGCGGTGAAGCCGTAGTGCGCGAACTTCTCCGGGGTCTGGGCGAAGTTGCTGATCACCATGAACGAGCCGTACATGCCGAAGCCGATCAGCAGGCCGGCCAGGTTGGTGAAGGCGACGGCCGGGCGGGACATCATCTTCATGTCCACCAGCGGGTGCTTCACCTTGACCTCGATGATGCCCCAGACGAGGGCGACCACGGCCGCGACGGCGAACAGGCCGAGGGTCTTGGTGGAGGTCCAGCCCCAGTTGTTGCCCTGGCTGACCGCGACCAGCAGGGCGGAGAGCCAGCCGGCCAGGGTGAGCGCGCCGAGCGGGTCGGCGCCGCCGTCCTTGTCGGTGACCGGGTCGGTGGGCACCCGCAGGGCGACCAGGGCGACCGCGATCAGGCCGAAGACCAGGCCCATCCAGAAGATCGACTTGTAGCTCCAGTGCTCCAGCAGCAGGCCGGTGGCGACCAGGCCGAGACCGCTGCCGACGCCCATCGAGGCGCTGATGGCGGCGACGCCGCCGGTGACCTTCTGCTTCGGCAGCTCGTCGCGGACGATGCTGATCGCCAGCGGGAGCACGCCACCGCCGGCGCCCTGGAGGACGCGGGCGACGACCAGCCAGGTGAAGGAGTGGGTGCTGACCGCGAGCGCGGAGCCCGCCACCAGGCCGGTCAGCGAGATCAGCAGCATCGGCTTGCGGCCGCGCAGGTCGCCGAAGCGGCCCAGCAGGGGGGTCAGCACGGCGGCGGACAGCAGGTTGGCCGTCATCAGCCACGTGATGCTGGAGCCGGAGACGCTGAGCTCCTTGGCCAGCGAGGGCAGGATCGGGACGACCGCGGTCTGCACCACGCTGAACGACAGCATCGCCAGGATGAGGGCCGGCAGGACCCGGGCGCTGCTCTGCTTCTCGGCCGCGGTGGTGGGCTGTGGTGCCTCACTCACGGTTGCTTCCTCCCGTACATAGTGAATGAACTGAAGTAACCATGCAGGGAGATACTTCATTGTGTCAAATATCGATCGGTGAAGCTTTGGCAAAGTCGAAGCAGTTGCGCCGGGAGGCAGCGCGCAGGGGCCCCGGACCTGCTGGTCCGGGGTCCCTGGGTGCGTCGGGCCTGGGGAACGGCCCGGATCAGCCGAGCGGCCGGAGCGAGGGCCCGCGATGCGGCTCGTCCGCGCCCGCCCGGGCGGAGGACCGCTCCTCCTCCTGGGCCTGGGCGGCGTCGGTGTGGTCGTGCACCTCGACGTGCTCGCGGCGCAGGTCGTCCCGGACCACCTCCTCGGCGGTGTACCGCTCGACCACCAGGCGCACCCGCTCGATCGGGGCCAGGTACTTGCGGACCACCGGGCGCTCCTCGCGCAGGGTGACCTCCTCCATGGCCTCCTCGATCTCCTGATCGGTGATCGACGACCGCTCCGCCTCGCCGACCGGCATCCGCTCCACCCGGACCCGTTCGCGGACCACCGGGACCCGGCGCTCCACCGGCTCGGTGGTCACGTACTTGCGCAGCTTCGCGGTGCCCAGGACGTGCCACTCGGTGGTGATGTCCAGGCGCTCCTCGCGGCAGGTGATCTCCACCGGCCCGCTGGGCGCGGACTCGGCCGGGCCGGTGGTGCCCGGGGCGGAGGTCGTCGGCGCCGGGGCCGTGCCGTGCAGGGTGGTGCCGTTCGCGGGGGTGGGGGACGGGGCCGGCGCCGCGGGGGCGGCCGGCGCTGGGGTGGTGAGGGTGCGCACGTTGGCCTCCGTGGCGGGGTCGGACGGCTTGCCGGAATCGGCCGCCGGGCTGGTGGTGTGGTGGGCCGGGGCCGCGGTGTCCGCCGGGTGGAAGGCGAGCGGCTTGGCGGTGGACGCGGCGGCCGGGGGGTTCGCGGGCTTCGCCGCCGTGCCCGCTGCCGCCGCCGCGGTGCCGGCGGCGGCCGTGCCCGCCGCTGCGGCCGGGGCCGCGGGCGGGACGGAGCCGAAGTCGAGGTCGGCGGGCTGCGAGCCGGAGCCGTCGCCCGCCGAGGGGCGCCCGTCGGGCGAGGTCTCCAGCCCGTAGTAGCGGTACAGCTGGAGCTCCTGGGCGGGCGACAGGTGCTGGCCCACACCGAAGTCCGGTGACTCCTTCACCAGCGACTTGTCGTACGGCACCCGCAGCTCGTCGCCGGAGAACTCGCTCGTGGTCAGGGGGACGAAGGCGTCCCGGCCGAAGATGCCGGTCCGGACGGCGGCCCATTCGGGCTGGCCGGTGGCGTCGTCCAGGTACACCTCGTCGACCGTGCCGATCTTGTCTCCGTTGCGGTCGACCGCCTTGTGGCCGATGAGGTCCCGGGGGTCGATATCGGTCTGCACTCTTTCCTCCAGTGCGCTGCGCCTGCGGAACTCCCGCAGGCCGGCGGCCGGCCCGCCCGTCCCATCCGCCACTTCACACCAAAAGCCATGAACCGGACGTCCGCGACCGGGGCAGGGCCGGACGGGCCCGGTGCTGCGCCGTACGGGTCACCCGCGAGCTCCCGGAGTGACCGGGCGCACCCGTGATCGGAGGGCGTCCCGCTGGTACCCTGGGCGCGACCGCCGAGCCCGCTCGGGAGAGTCCCCGACAGCGGAAAGAGCTGGTCGGGGCGCCGAAGGAGCAACTCCTCCCCGGAATCTCTCAGGCATCCGTACCGTGTGGGATAGGTCACTCTGGAAAGCAGGGCAGGACCCCCGGCGAGGGAGCCGGTGGCCACCACCCTCACCGACGGTGCAAGCCGGCGGGGCGCCCACGGCGCACCGCGCGGGCGAAGCTCTCAGGTCCCGATGACAGAGGGGGAGGCCTGTCGGGTTCGCCCGCCCAGGCCGCTCCGCTGTTGTCCGCAGCGGCAAGCCGCCCGGCGTGCGTACCCCCGCCGGTCCGTGACCAGGAGGCCTCGACCACATGAACGCCCAGCCGAACGCGGGACGCCCCACCGGCGCCTCGACCCTCACCGATCTTGAGCTGGCCAGCCCCTTCGAGAACCGCCACATCGGCCCCGACGCCGCCGCGCAGGAGAAGATGCTGGCGCAGGTCGGCTACGGCTCGCTGGACGAGCTCGCCGCCACCGCCGTCCCCGAGGCGATCCGCTCCATCACCGGCCTCGACCTGCCGGGCGGCCGCAGCGAGGCCCAGGTCCTCGCCGAGCTGCGCGAGCTGGCCGGCCGCAACCGGGTGCTCCAGCCGATGATCGGCCTGGGCTACTACGGCACCTTCACCCCGCCGGTGATCCTGCGCAACGTCCTGGAGAACCCGGCCTGGTACACCGCGTACACGCCGTACCAGCCGGAGATCTCGCAGGGCCGCCTGGAGGCGCTGCTCAACTTCCAGACCCTCGTCTCCGACCTGACCGGCCTGCCGACCTCCGGCTCCTCGCTGCTCGACGAGGGCACCGCGGCCGCCGAGGCGATGGCCCTGGCCCGCCGCGTCACCAAGGTCAAGGGCGGCGTCTTCCTGGTCGACGCCGAGACCCTGCCGCAGACCATCGCGGTGATCAACACCCGCGCGGTGCCGACCGGCGTCGAGGTCGTCGTCGCCGACCTCTCCGAGGGCATCCCGGCCGAGATCGCCGAGCGCGGCGTCTTCGGCGTGCTGCTGCAGTACCCGGGCGCCACCGGTGTGGTCCGCGACCTCACCGCCGTCATCGAGCAGGCCCACGGCCTCGGCGCGATCGTCGCCGTCGCCGCCGACCTGCTGGCGCTCACCCTGCTGAAGTCCCCGGGCTCGCTCGGCGCCGACATCGCCTGCGGCACCTCGCAGCGCTTCGGCGTGCCGATGGGCTTCGGCGGCCCGCACGCCGGCTACCTCTCGGTGCGCGCCGAGTACGCCCGCTCGCTGCCCGGCCGCCTGGTCGGCGTCTCGGTCGACGCCGACGGCAACCGCGCCTACCGCCTGGCGCTGCAGACCCGCGAGCAGCACATCCGCCGCGAGAAGGCCACCAGCAACATCTGCACCGCCCAGGTCCTGCTGGCCGTGATGGCCTCGATGTACGCCGTCTACCACGGCCCGGACGGCCTGGCCGACATCGCCCGCCGCACCCACCGCTACGCCGCCGCCCTCGCCGAGGGCCTGCGGGCCGGCGGCGTGGAGCTGCTGCACGGCGAGTTCTTCGACACCGTCACCGCCGTCGTCCCGGGCCGCGCCGCCGCGATCGCCGAGGCCGCCCGCGAGCACGGCATCAACGTGTACCAGGACGGCGAGGACCGGATCTCGGTCTCCACCGACGAGACCACCACCCGCGAGCACCTGGCCGGCGTCTGGGCCGCGTTCGGCGTCGAGGGCGTGGAGGTCGCCGAGAGCGCCGACGCGCTGCCGGCCGCGCTGCTGCGCGAGGACGAGTACCTGACCCACCCGGTCTTCCACAGCCACCGCTCCGAGACCGCCATGCTGCGCTACCTGCGCCGCCTGTCGGACCGCGACTACGCGCTGGACCGCGGCATGATCCCGCTGGGCTCCTGCACCATGAAGCTCAACGCGACCACCGAGATGGAGCCGGTGACCTGGCCGGAGTTCGGCCAGCTGCACCCGTTCGCGCCGATCGACCAGGCGCAGGGCTTCCTCACCCTGATCCGCCAGCTGGAGCGGCAGCTGGTCGAGGTGACCGGCTACGACGCCGTCTCGATCCAGCCGAACGCGGGCTCCCAGGGCGAGCTGGCCGGCCTGCTGGCCGTCCGCGCCTACCACCACGCCAACGGCGACACCCAGCGCGACGTCTGCCTGATCCCGTCCTCCGCGCACGGCACCAACGCGGCCTCCGCCGTGATGGCCGGCATGCGCGTGGTCGTGGTGAAGACCCTGGTCGACGGCGACGTCGACGTCGAGGACCTCAAGGCCAAGATCGAGCAGCACCGCGACAGCCTGTCCGTGCTGATGGTCACCTACCCGTCCACCCACGGCGTGTACGAGACCGAGATCACCCAGATCTGCGCGATGGTGCACGAGGCCGGCGGCCAGGTGTACGTCGACGGCGCCAACCTGAACGCCCTGGTCGGCCTCGCCAAGCCGGGCAAGTTCGGCGCGGACGTCTCGCACCTGAACCTGCACAAGACCTTCTGCATCCCGCACGGCGGCGGCGGCCCGGGCGTCGGCCCGGTCGCGGTGCGCGCGCACCTCGCGCCGTACCTGCCGAACCACCCGCTGCAGGAGGAGGCCGGCCCGGCCACCGGCGTCGGCCCGATCTCGGCCGCGCCGTGGGGCTCGGCCGCCATCCTGCCGATCTCCTGGGCGTACGTCCGGCTGATGGGCGGCGAGGGCCTCAAGCGCGCCACCCAGGTCGCGGTGCTGAACGCGAACTACATCGCCAAGCGCCTGGCCCCGCACTACCCGGTGCTCTACACCGGCCCCGGCGGCCTGGTCGCGCACGAGTGCATCATCGACCTGCGCCCGCTCACCAAGGAGACCGGCGTGACGGTGGACGACATCGCCAAGCGCCTGATCGACTACGGGTTCCACGCGCCGACGATGTCGTTCCCGGTGGCCGGCACGCTGATGATCGAGCCGACCGAGTCCGAGGACCTGCACGAGATCGACCGGTTCTGCGACGCGATGATCGAGATCCGCGCCGAGATCGAGAAGGTCGGCTCGGGCGAGTGGGCCGCCGAGGACAACCCGCTGCGCAACGCCCCGCACACCGCCGCCACGCTGGCCGGCGACTGGGCGCACGGCTACTCGCGGCAGGAGGCGGTCTTCCCGGCGGGCGTGAACCCGGCGGACAAGTACTGGCCGCCGGTCAGCCGGATCGACGGCGCCTACGGCGACCGCAACCTGGTCTGCTCCTGCCCGCCGCTGGACGAGTACGGCGTCTGACGGACCCGGTCCGGTTCAGGACGGCACGAGGCAGGGCCCCGGTGGACTTCCGCCGGGGCCCTGCCCGTTCCGCGCGTGTGTCCGGCGGCCGCCTCCGCCCGCGGTGGATCAGGCCGCTTGGGCGACGGGGCGGCGCGGGGCGATCACCCGGCCGTCGGGCAGCAGTTCGCCGGTGTCCTCGAACAGCAGGACGCCGTTGCAGAGCAGGCTCCAGCCCTGCTCCGGGTGACAGGCCACCGGTACGGCGGCCTCGCGGTCCTCGGACTCGGCCGACGGACACTCAGGACGGTGCTGGCACATACGCGTACCCTCGCTTCGCTCTGCGATCCTCCCCGTGGTGCGGCGCCGTTCGGATGGCCGTCGGGAGCCGCCGCGGTAGTCGGATCCTGTCCGGCGCCGGGCCAGGTGTAGACCGGCGCTCAAGTGGGTAGGACAGGTGGTCCTTCCACGCTGGTTCCCAGTGTCGGCGTCCGGGGACGCTCGCGCAGCAATTTCGTGACATGCGCCACAACTCGTGGGCTGAGATCACCCGTTCAGGTGGCAACGGCCGGAAAAGGCGCCCGGACGGGCCATCCGGCGGATGGCCCGTTACGGCCATGCGCGATGGCCCGTCCGGGGGAGGCGGGCGGAACGGAGCTGGGATCTGGGGTCCGGGTGGGGGGCTCGGACGGGAGGCTCGGACGGGGGCTCAGGGCGAGCCGAGCAGCAGCGGCCTGCCCAGCGGCGCGCGGGCCAGTACCGGGAGCAGGTCGGCGGCCGGGTAGGCGCGGTGCGCGGTGACCCCGAGCGGGGCCGGCGCCAGCGGGATCAGCAGGTCCGCGGCCGGACCGGCGTCCGGGGCGTGCAGCCACAGCGCCGTGGCGTACTGGCCCGGGAAGGTCAGCAGCCGCGGCAGCTGGCGCGCGCGGGAGGTCTGGGCGAGCTGCCAGGCCTGGCGCAGCGCCCGGACGGTGGAGTCCAGGTACGGCCCGGCGGTGAAGTGGGAGAAGGTGTGGCCCTCGACGCCCTGCACCACCTCGGCCGCGGCGGCCACCTCGGCGCCGTCCTTGATCAGGAAGCGCCAGCCCGTCCGCCGGGCGGCGGCGAGCTCGGGGCGCGGCCCGTCCAGGACGTGGACGGCGAGCGGGTGCGCGGGGAGCAGCGGTCCGGCCGGATGACGCAGCGCTGCGGCAGCGGGCTGGCGCAGTGCGTCCTCCGAGTCGAGCGCGGCGAGGACGGCGCGCAGGGCGCTGGGTGGGGGCTGGGGGGTCTGCAGAGTCATGGCGGGGTCGCCTCTCCGTGCGAGATCGGCGTGCGAGTGCGGCATACCGGCATGGCGCGGTGTGTCGTCGGTGACGGGACCTGGCCGTGTCCGGTTGTGCGTGATCGCGGTGCGGGTACGGCCGCTGTCGTCGACGAGGGCTTCGGAGCGGCAGCGGGCCGGCCTGGGCGCAGTGCGAATTCTATCGAACAGGTGCGCAGGGTGACCTGTTTATCACAGGCGGTGGCGCCGAGCAAGTCGACGGATGTGCTGAAAGGCCATCAGTTTCCTTGCATTGCAAGCCGTTCGAAGCAATCGGGTATCGATCTTCGGGGTGGGCATGATGCTTGCACGGTCGCTCGGCCGGGCGGCTCAGGAGGAGGGGACCATGGGCGAGAAGGTCGTGGCGACGCGGGCGGACCTGTCGGACCGGCAGCTGTACCGCCGCAAGCTCCAGTCCTGTCTCGACGCGCTCGGACGGATGCTGCGCGAGGACCGGTTCGACCGCCCCCGGGCGGTGATGGGCCTGGAGATCGAGCTGAACCTCGCCGACGAGCAGGGCCTGCCGGTGATGCGCAACGCGCAGGTGCTCAGCTCGATCGGCTCCAGCGACTTCCAGACCGAGCTGGGCCAGTTCAACATCGAGGTCAACATCGCCCCGCACCGGCTCTGCGGCCACGTCTTCGAGGAGCTGCGCGAGGAGATCGACACCGGGCTGCGCTACGCCGACCGGAGGGCGGCCGAGGCGGGCGCGCGGATCGTCATGGTGGGCATCCTGCCGACCCTGGAGAACGACCACACCGGGCTGGACGCGATGTCCCACAACCAGCGGTACAGCCTGCTCAGCGACCAGATCCTGGCCGCCCGCGGCGAGGACATCACGCTGGACATCGAGGGCGTGGAGCACCTCCAGCTGGAGTCGATCACCATGGTGGCCGAGGCCGCCGCGACCTCGCTGCAGCTGCACCTGCAGGTCACCCCGGAGCGGTTCTCCTCGGTCTGGAACGCCGCCCAGGCGATCTGCGGCCCGCAGCTCGCGCTCGGCGCCAACTCGCCGTTCCTGTTCGGGCGGGAGCTGTGGCGGGAGACCAGGCCGGTGCTCTTCCAGCAGGCGTGTGACACCCGTTCGGCGGAGCTCAAGGCCCAGGGCGTGCGCCCGATCACCTGGTTCGGCGAACGCTGGGTCGACTCCGCGTACGACCTGTTCGAGGAGAACCTGCGGTACTTCCCGGCGCTGCTGCCGATCTGCGACGACGAGGACCCGGTCAAGGTGCTGGCCTCCGGCGGCGTGCCGCGGCTGGCCGAGATGCGGCTGCACAACGGCACCATCTACCGGTGGAACCGGCCGGTGTACGACGTCAGCGGCGGGGTGCCGCACCTGCGGGTGGAGAACCGGGCGCTGCCGGCCGGGCCGACGGTCGCCGACACGCTGGCGAACGCGGCGTTCTACTACGGCCTGGTGCGGGTGCTGGCGGAGCAGCCCAGGCCGATCTGGACCAGGCTGCCGTTCGAGCGCGCCGACGAGAACTTCCGGCAGGCCGCCCGGTACGGGGTCGACGCGGTCTTCCAGTGGCCGCGGCACGGCCGGGCCGGGCGCGGCGGCGGGCTCGCCACCGTCCCCGCCGTCGACCTGGTGCTGAACGAGCTGCTGCCGATGGCCCACCAGGGGTTGGACGAGTGGGGCGTGGAGCCCGCCGACCGGGACCGCTACCTCGGCATCATCGAGCAGCGCTGCCTGCGCCGGGTGAACGGCGCCTCCTGGCAGAGCGCGACCTTCCACCGGCTGCGCGAGCAGTTCGGGATGGACCGGCCGTCCGCGCTGGCGGCGATGACCCGCCGCTACATCGAGCACATGCGCGGCGGGGAACCCGTGCACACCTGGCCCGTCGGCTAGGGGGCGTCCCGGGGGGCCGCCCTCGAACACGGACTCCGGGCCGCGCTCCTGTGGAAGGATGATCGCTCCGGCGGTCGGCCGACGGCCGGAGCGATGCCGGACCGCTGGAGCACGCCGTGACCACCGCCTCGACCGAACCGGAGACCGCGAAGCCGACGCGCCGGCTGCTCGGCGTGGAGCTGCTGATCGTCCTCGGCCTGTCCCTCGGCGCCAGCGGGATCGGCGCGCTGATCAGCTTCACCGGCTCGCTCACGGAGACGCTGAAGCTCGGCCAGCAGGTCGCCACCCTGAACGCCTCGCGCGCCCCCGGCCGGCCCTGGCTGGACCTCGCCTGGCAGCTCTACTACGTCGCGCGCGGGCTGATGCCGGTCGTCCTGGTCGGCTACCTGCTGGTGCGCGAGGGCGTCTCGCTGCGGGTGCTCGGCTTCGACCTCGGGCAGAAGCTGCGCGACCTCGGCCGCGGCGCCGCCGTGGCGGCCGCGATCGGCGGGTCCGGGCTGGCGCTGTACCTGATCTCGCAGGCGGCCGGTTACAACCTGACGGTGGCGCCGTCCGGGCTGCCGGACGTCTGGTGGCGGATCCCGGTGCTGGTCGCCTCGGCCTGGCAGAACGCGATCCTGGAGGAGGTCGTCGTCGTCGGCTACCTGCTGCGCCGGCTGGGGCAGTTGGGGTGGTCCTGGCCGGCGATGCTGGTGGCGAGCTCGGTGCTGCGCGGCTCGTACCACCTGTACCAGGGGGTCGGCGGGCTGGTCGGCAACATGGTGATGGGCGCGGTGTTCTGCGTGCTGTACCGGCGGTGGGGGCGGGTGATGCCGCTGGTGGTGGCGCACGCGCTGATCGACACGGTGGCCTTCGTCGGGTACGCGCTGCTGGCCGGGCACGTCAGCTGGCTGCCCACCGGCTGAGCGACGGCCGGGCGCCGAAGGCGCGCGGCGGGCGGGCGAGCAGCCGGTCGACGTGTCGGCGCCGCAGGCCCTGGCCGGGGTCGACCGGCAGCAGCAGGCGGTCGCGCCGCCAGAGCGAACCGCGGACCAGGCGGCCGGGGATGACGTCGTCGACCCAGGCGAACGGGCGGCCGGCCGCGTGGCGCAGCAGCGGGGCCCACTTGTGGGCGGAGAACAGCTCCATCAGCGGGACGCGCGGGTCGCCGGGCTGCGGGACGTAGCCGGTGAAGCGGACCACGGGCAGCTCGGGCAGGCCGATCGCCGGGGCGATGTGGGTGTTGGCCCGTTCCTCCCAGGTGGTGGCCCAGACCAGCTCGTAGGTGCCGGCCAGTTCGTGCAGCCACTCGCCGTGCCGGGCGGAGAGCAGCACGGTGTAGCCGAGCAGGGTGTGGGTGTCGAAGTCGGCGTCGGGGCCCGGGCAGACCGGGTTGAGCACGCCGTCGACGTCCAGGAACAGCAGTGGCTTCGGCATCGTGCGCCCCCCGGGTGCGACTCCGTCATCACCTGGTCGGACGAGCGGCGCCCCCCGGAGGTTGCACCCGGGGGCGCACGCGGGGGCGCGTCAGTGGGTGGCGGCCGGTTCGGCGAGCCGGGGCTCGGACCGCTCGGGGGCGCGCCGGGAGAGCCGGCGGACCTGCGGCTCCAGCAGGACGGCGGCGCTCAGCAGCAGGGAGAGGGTTCCGCAGGCCCAGAGCGCGCCGGAGAGCCCGAGCACGTCCGCGGCCGGTCCGGCCAGGGCGGTGCCGAGCGGCGCCAGCGACAGCGAGCCGAGTTCGTCGTACGCGGCCACGCGGGAGAACGCCTCGGCCGGGATCTCCTGCTGCAGCGCGATCATCCAGTTCACGCCGAACACGGTGACCCCGACGCCGGAGAGGAACATCGCGGTGGCCAGCACCGGCAGCGGCGCGGCCACCGCCAGCGCGAAGGCGGGCACCCCGAACAGGAAGACGCCCCAGTTGCCGACCAGCAGGATCCGGCGCGGCTGCCAGCGGACCATCAGCAGGCCGGTGGCGACCAGGCCGCAGCCGTAGGCGGCCATGGCGAGCCCCCAGTCGCCGGCCCCGCCGAGCCGCTCCTTGGCGACGACCGGCCCGTACACCGCCTCGACCGCGCTGACGCAGGCGACCAGGACGGAGAACTGGAGCACGATCACCCAGAGCCAGCGGCGGGAGGCGAACTCCTGCCAGCCCTCGCGCAGGTCGCGCAGCATCGAGCCGCCGGCCCCGGGGGCGGCCGGGGCCTGCGGCTCCAGGAAGAACCGCAGCGCCGCGGCGACCAGGAAGCAGCCGGCGTCCAGGGCGAGCACCCAGCCGGGGCCGATCGCGGCGGTCAGCGCGCCGCCGAGTGCGGCGCCGCCGATCTGGGCGCCGTTGAGGCCCATCCGGAACACCGAGAAGGCGCGGGCGGCGTGTTCCCGGGCGACGCTCTCCATGATCATGCCCCCGGCGGCGGGGGAGTAGAACGCGTAGCCCGCGCCGCCGCCGGCGGAGAGCAGCAGCAGTTGCCAGAGCGGGGGGTGGCCGGTCAGCACGAGGGCGGCGAGGGCCGCCTGCGAGGCGCCGCTGAACAGGTTGGCGGCGACCATGATGTGGTGGCGCGGCAGCCGGTCGGCGAGGGCGCCGCCGACCACCAGCAGCAGGACGGTGGGCAGCAGCCGGGCGGCGGTGACGTAGCCGACGTCCGCCTGCGAGCCGCCGGCCTCCAGAACGGCGAAGGCGGTGGCGATCGGGGCGCCGGCGTTGCCGAGACCGCTGACCACGGTGGCGGCGGTCTGGATGCGGAAGTTGCGGCTCGCCCAGGCGAACCGGGGGCGTGGCGGGGGCGGGGGAGGGCTCTGCACCCAGCGACTATCGCGGGTGGGACGGTCAGTGTCCATCCGATAATCGGGACGCCGCCGGGGCGGTTCGCCGGGATCGGACGGCTCAGCCCAGGTGGCCCCGGAGGAAGCTGAGCGTGCGGCGCCAGGCGATCGCGGCCTGCAGCGGGTCGTAGCTGCCGAGCGGGTTCTCGTCGTTCATGAAGGCGTGCCCGGCCGGGTAGAAGTGGATCTCGGGACGGACGTCGGTGGCCTCGCCGATCCGGATCGCCGCCTCGTCCACGGCGCTCATCGGGATCGAGCGGTCGTGCTCGGCGAAGTGGCCGAGGACGTGGGCGGTCAGGCCGCGGTAGTCGAACTCCGGGTCGGGCGGCAGCCCGTAGAACGGGACGACGGCCGCCACCCGGTCCCCCTCGGCGGTGGCCAGCAGCAGGGCGAAGCCGCCGCCCATGCAGAACCCGACCACGCCGACCGCGTCGCCGACCACGCCGTCCAGGCCGAGCAGGTGGTCGACGGCGCCACGAAGGTCCACCACGGCCCGCTCGACCGGGAGTTCGCGCTTCAGCCGGGCCGCCTCGGCGGCGTCGTGGGTGGTCACGCCGCCGAAGAGGTCCGGCGCGAGGACGGTGAAGCCCTCGGCGGCGAAGCGGTCCGCCATCGCCGCGACGTGCGAGGTGAGGCCCCACCACTCCTGGACCACCACCAGGCCGGGGCCGACGCCCTGCGGTGGCCGGGCCAGGTAGCCGTGGGCCGTACGGCCGTTGCTCGGGAACGTGACGTTCTGCCGGGAGCCGCCCTGCTCAGGCATGGCTTCCTCTCGGTGGGACGGGCCGCGCGCGGCGGCGTGGACGGCGGTGCCGCGGGAAGGCGCTCAGCCCATGTCCTCCAGGGCGCGGCCCATGGTCTCCCTGACGCAGAGGACCACGAAGGGGATGGAGAGCAGCGCGAACACCGCGTAGACGAGGTACGTCGCCGACAGGTTCCAGTCGGCGAGGTCGGGGAAGCTGACGGCGATCGCCCAGTTGGCGATCCACTGGGCCGAGGCGGCCACGGACAGGGCGAGCGCCCGGATCCGGTTCGGGAACATCTCGCCGAGCAGGACCCAGACCACCACGCCCCAGGAGAAGGCGAAGCAGAACACGAAGACGTGGGCGGCGATCAGGGCGACGGTGGCGTGGGTGTCGTCCAGGGTGGCGGTGTCGCCGGTGCCGTGCCGGTAGGAGAAGGCCCAGGCGGCGGCCGTCAGGGCGGCCGCCATCCCGGCCGAGCCGGCCAGTGCGAGCGGCTTGCGGCCGATCCGGTCGATCAGCGCCATCGCGACCACCGTGCCGATCACGTTGATGATCGAGGTGGAGAGGCTGATCAGCAGGGAGTCGGACTCGTCGATGCCGAGGGACTGCCAGAGGAAGGACGAGTAGAAGAAGATCACGTTGATGCCGACGAACTGCTGGAACACCGAGGCGCCGATGCCCACCCAGACGATCGGCAGCAGCCCGTAACGGCTGCTCAGCAGGTCCTTGGCCCGGGGCTTGCGGGTGGACTCCAGCACGGCGCGGATCTCGGCGACCCGGGCGTCGAGGTCCGCCCCCTCGCCCTCCACCTCCAGCAGCACCCGGCGGGCCTGCGGCTCGCGGCGGTCGGCGATCAGGTAGCGCGGCGACTCCGGGATGGCCAGCGCCATCAGCCCGTAGACCACGGCCGGGACCGCCTCCACCCCGAGCATCCACTGCCAGGCCTGGATGCCGCCGAGGTGCCCGGTGGACTCGCCGCCGGCGACCTGGTTGATCGCCCAGTTGGCGAGCTGGGAGACGGCGATGCCGAGCACGATCGCCATCTGCTGGAACGAGGTCAGCCGGCCGCGGTAGGCGGTCGGCGCGACCTCGGCGATGTAGGCGGGCGCGATGACCGAGGCGATGCCGATCGCGACGCCGCCGACCACCCGCCAGGCGGCCAGCACCTCGATGCCCGGCGGGAACATCGAACCGATCCCGCTGACCGCGAACAGCACGGCGGCCAGCAGCATCGTGCGGACCCGGCCCAGGTGGTCGGCGAGCCGGCCGGCGGCCACCGCGCCGGCCGCCGAGCCGAGCAGCGCGATGGCGACCACGAAGGCCGTCTCGCCGTTGCCGACCCCGAAGTGCTTCTGGATGCCGGTCACCGCGCCGTTGATCACCGCGCTGTCGTAGCCGAACAGGAAGCCGCCCATCGCCGCCGCGGCGGAGATGAAGACGACGTGCCCGAGGTGCGCCTGGCGGGTCACCGGCTGGGTGTGGGTAGTGGACACGCACGCTCCCCGGGTGGACGGGCCCGCCGGCACGGCCGCTTGGGCAGGACTCGTCTCACATTCGATCAGGGGTGGTGGCGAACCGCCCGAGAATCGGGCCGAACGGGTGAGTGGGTGTCAGGGCCCGGGCCGGTGCCGGGTGCCGGGCGTAGCGGGCCGGACGTCGGGTGCCGGGCCCGTGGACCTCAGCGCCGGGCCGGGCCCGTGGGCCTCAGCGCCGGGCGTTGCGGCGGAGCAGCTGGGTGCGGACCCCGGCGTCCAGCGCGCGGCCGCGCTCGGCCAGCCGGTCCGCCAGGGCGTACTGCTCGGCGACGGGCTTCTTGTCGTCGTACTTGAACTTGGCCCGCACCTCGCGGACCGTCAGCCGCAGCCCGCGCAGACCGGGGAGCAGCCGGCCGAACGGGCCGTCGCCGGGGGTGACCCGGGTCCGCGGCGACTCCGGCTGGAAGTGCGCCAGTTGCCGGTTGAGGATCTCCGCCTTGCCGGCCGCGTCCTCGACGACCTCGGCCGCGCAGTGGAAGTGCACCGAGGCGTAGAAGCTGGTGGGCGTGCCCGGCTCGCCGCGCCAGTGACCCGGGGCGAAGGCGTAGTCGTCGGTCACCGCCAGGGTGACCGCCGGGTCGGCGCGGACGGCCGCGAGCAGCGGGTTGGGCGCGGCGAGGTGGAGCAGGATCTCGCCGGCCTCCGCGTCCAGCAGGAAGTGCGTGGGGACCAGCACCGGACCCTCGCCGGCGCGCCCGTTGGCGGCGAGCAGGCCGAAGTCGCGCCCCTCGGCGAGCCAGGCCCGCCACTCGGCCTCGTCGCCCCGGTCCCAGGACCTGATCAGCATGGCCGGGCCCCGATCAGGCGAGCAGGTCGCGCAGGTGCGCGGGGAGCGGCACGGTGGTGGAGGCGTGCGGCACGGGCGTGCCGTACCCCGTGGTCACCGGCACCACGCCGGCCCAGTGCGGGAGATCGAGGTCGGCCTCGTCGTCGTCGGCGTCGTCGTCCCGGGTCTTGGCGGAGACCTCGTCCAGGACGAGGCGGATGACGGCGGTGGCGGCCAGCTCCTTGGCGTTGGCCGGGCGGACCTCGGCCGAGCGGCCGGGGACGGTCTGGTCCACCAGCGCGTCCAGGGCGACCGACAGCTCGTCGGGATCGGTGACCTGGTGGGCGGTGCCGTGGGCGACCACCGAGCGGAAGTTGATCGAGTGGTTGAACGCGGACTTGGTCAGCACCAGGCCGTCGACCAGGGTGACGGTGACGCAGACCGGCAGGCCCTGCTCGCCCTTGGCGCCGCGCATCGGCCGGCTGCCGGTGGAGCCGTGGATGTAGAGGCGGTCGCCCACCCGGGCGTAGATGGTCGGGAGCACCACCGGCGCGCCGTCGGCGACGAAACCGAGGTGGCAGAGGTAGGTGCTGTCCAGAATGGCGTGGATGGCGTCCTGCTCCCAGGTCGCGCGCTCCTTGTAGCGGGTCGGGGTGGTGCGCGGGGTGCGGGAGTAGGACGCGGTACTGCCTGACATGACAACCTCTATGTACTAGTGCATAATCTGTTTTGTGCTAGGAGACTATCCGATCAAGGGACGGCGCGCCAGCGAAATCGCGGCCGACGTCGAGCAGGGCGTCAGCACCGGACGGCTCGCGCCGGGCACCCCCCTGCCCCCGCTGCGCGACCTGGCCGCCGAACTCGGCGTCAACCCCAACACCGTGGCCGCCGCCTACCGGCTGCTCCGCGACCGGGGCGTGATCGAGACCGCCGGCCGCAAGGGCAGCCGCATCCGCCCGCGGCCCGCGACCACCCCGCGCGACCAGATCCGGCTGCCCGTCCCCCCGCACGCCCGCGACCTCTCCAACGGCAACCCCGACCCGGCCCAGCTGCCCGACCTCACCCCGGCCCTGGCCGCCGCCGCCGAGGCCGCCCGGCGCGACCCCGTCCGCTACGGGCGCCCCTCCGCCGACCCCGGGCTGCTCGCCCTGGCCGCCGCGGGCTTCCACGCCGACGGCCTGCCCGCCGGCCCGGTCGCCATCGCCTCCGGAGCGCTCGACACCATCGAACGGATCCTGGTCACCCGGCTGCGCCCCGGCGACGCCGTCGCGGTCGAGGACCCCGGCTGGGGCAGCTTGCTGGACCTGCTGCCCGCGCTCGGCCTGCGCGCCGTCCCGGTCCGGCTGGACGACGACGGGCCGTTGCCCGGGTCGCTCGCCGACGCCCTGGCCGACGGCGCCCGCGCGGTGATCGTCACCAGCCGGGCGCAGAACCCGACCGGCGCCGCGCTCACCGCCGAGCGGGCGCGGGAGCTGCGCGCGGTGCTGAGCGGCCACCCCGGTGTGCTGCTGATCGAGGACGACCACGGCCACGGCATCGTCGACCGGCCGTACCACCCGCTGGCCGGTGCCGGGTCCGAGCACTGGGCGGTGGTGCGCTCGGCGGCCAAGGCGTACGGGCCGGACCTGCGCCTCTCGGTCGCGGTCGGCGACGCGGAGACCATCGGGCGGGTGCTCGGGCGGCAGCGGCTCGGGGCCGGCTGGGTGAGCCACCTGCTGCAGGTCACCGTCGCCGAGCTCTGGCGCACCGACGCGGCGCCCGTCGCCCGGGTCGCGGCCGCTTACCGGGCGAAGCGGGACGCGCTGCTCGGCGAGCTGGCCGCCCGGGGCATCGAGGCGCACGGCGCGAGCGGGCTCAACGTCTGGGTGCCGGTGGCGGACGAGACGACGGCGCTGGCCGCGCTCGTGCAGCGCGGCTGGGTCGCCGCTCCGGGCGCGCGGTTCCGCCTGCAGTCCCCGCCCGGCCTGCGGATCACCGTCGCCGAGCTGGACCCGGCCGACGCGCCGCGGTTGGCCGACGATCTGGCGGCCGTCCTGGGAACGGCGGGCGCCGTCACGCGACTGATCTGAACCGATCGGTAACACAACGAGAAACCTGGTGCAGATACCTAGCGGTAACAAGCGCGGGCATGTCATCTTCATCGCGCCACCGGCCGGCGGCCCACCCTCACCTCCGTGTCTCCCCGCCCCCACACCGCGGGCGAGACCGACCGCAGGAGTTCCGCCGTGCCCGAAAGATGTTCGAGCATTACTCGCAGAACCACCCGCACCACCGGCGCCACCCGCACCAGCGGCACCGCCCGCGCCACCCGCACTGCCCGCCTCGCCCGTCTGGGCAGGCGCCTGTTCACCGCCGCGCTCGCCGTGCCGCTGAGCGCGGCCGGCCTGGTCGCCTTCGCCGCCGCACCCGCCGGAGCCGCCGCCGGGACGGGCACCACCGCCAGCGTCACCCTGGGCGACAGCTACATCTCCGGCGAGGCCGGCCGCTGGAAGGGCAACTCCGTCGTCACCAGCGGCAGCCGGGCCGGGACCGACCGGGCCTGGACCGGCAGCGCCTACGACCCGAGCCGGGTGTACGGCGCGACGTACACGAGCGGGTGCGACCGCTCGGACGGCGCCGAGGTCCGCAGTGCGCCCACGGTGGCGCAGGCCCAGATCAACCTGGCCTGCTCCGGGGCCGTCGCCGCCAACGTCTACCGCGCCGCCAACGGCGGCCAGTCGTTCAAGGGCGAGGCCCCGCAGGCCGACCAACTCGCCTCGGTGGCAAACCAGTACGACGTCAAACTGATCACGCTCTCGATCGGCGGCAACGACCTCGGCTTCTCCGACGTGATCACCACCTGCGTCAAGGACTACCTGATCTGGTACTCCTACTGCCACGACGACCAGCAGGCCGAGATCGACGCCCGGATGCCCGCCGCGATGGCCGGCGTCGGCAAGGCGCTGGACGAGATCCGGGCGGTGATGTCGAACGCCGGATACCGGACCGGCGACTACCGGATCGTGCTCCAGTCCTACCCCTCGCCGATCCCGCGCAGCACGGAGATGCGCTACCCGGAGAGCGGCTGGAGCCGGGCCGACACCGGCGGCTGCCCGTTCTGGGACGGCGACGCCGACTGGGCGCGCGACTCGCTGGTCCCGCAGATCTCCCGGGAGCTGGCGGGCGTCGCCGCCGCCAAGGGCGTGCAGTTCCTCGACCTGAGCGACATGCTGCAGGGGCGCGAGGTCTGCTCGACGTCGACCCGGCAGGCGACCTCGACCACCGCGCCGTCCGCCACCACCAGTGAGTGGGCGCGGTTCGTCGACTCCGGGCTCAGCGCCTCGCAGGGCACCGTGCAGGAGTCCATGCACCCGAACCACTACGGCCAGCAGGCCCTCGGCCGCTGCCTGACCCTGCTGTACGCGCGGCCGAGCGGCGACTACGCGTGCCGCAACACCGCCGGTCAGGACGCGGGCGGGATGTACCTGAGCGCGAAGTAGCCCGCGATGAACGCCCGGTGCCCCTGCCGGTGGGCGGCAGGGGCACCGGGCGGGGGCACCTGGGCGGAGGGGCCGGGCGGGCCGGCCGTCGTCGGTCAGCCCTTGGCGAGCAGGGCCTGGGCGTGCGCCCGGACCTGATCCTTCGTCAGATAGGCGTCGGTGTACTCGAAGTCGCGCAGCCGGGCGGGCTGGCGGGCCAGGAAGCCGGTCCGGACGAAGTCGTCGCCGGCGGCCGCGTTGAGCAGCCAGTTGGCGCCGACCCGGAACTTGGCGACGTTCGTGCGCATCGCCATCATGTGGTAGCCGCGCGCCACCAGCTGGGCGGGAACGCCGCGCAGTTCGACGCCGACCGGCTTGGACACCGCGTCCTTGCCGCCGAGGTCCACCACCAGGCCCAGATCCTTGTGGTAGTAGGGCTCCAGCGGTTGGTTGTGGAGCGCGGCCATCACGTTGTTCGCCACCGCCCGGCCCTGGCGGGCGGAGTGCTGAGCGGTCGGCGGGCAGACCGCGCCGTCGCCCTTGGCGAGGTCCGGCACCGCCGCCGCGTCACCCAGGGCGAACACGCCCTCGAACTGGGGCACGCGCATCTCGGCGGTCACCGCGATCCGGCCGCGGACGGTCTCGGCGTCCAGCGTGGCGATCAGCGGACTGGCCGCGACGCCGGCGGTCCAGATCAGGGTGCGGCAGGGAAGGACCCGGCCGTCGGTGAACTTGACCGTCTCGGCGCCCACTTCGGCCACCGAGACGCCGAGCGAGACCTCGATGCCGCGCCCGCGCAGCACCTCCAGGGCGGCGGTGCCGAGGACGTCGCCCAGCTCGGGCATCAGCTTCGGGGCGATGTCGATCAGGTGCCACTTGATCTGGCGGGCGTCCAGCCGGGGGTAGCGCAGCGCGGCGGCGGTGGTCAGGCGCTGCAGGCAGGCGGCCGTCTCGGTGCCCGCGTAGCCGCCGCCGACCACCACGAACTGGAGCCGGGACTCGCGCTCCTTCTGGTCCAAGGTGGCTGACGCCAGGTCGAGTTGGGCGATCACGTGGTCGCGGACGTAGGTCGCCTCGGCGAGCGTCTTCATGCCACGGGCGTAGTCGGTGAGGCCCGGGATGTCGAAGGTCCGGGTGACGCTGCCGGGGGCGAGCACGAGGTAGTCGTACTTCTGCGCGACGACCTCGTCGGTGATCTTGCGGACCACGCAGACCTTGGAGCGGGGGTCCACGCCGATCGCGCCGCCCGGGACGATGTGGGTGCGGCGGAGCGTCCGGCGGAGGGAGACCGCGACCGACTGCGGGGTGAGCACGCCGGCGGCGACGTGCGGCAGCAGCGGGAGGTAGAGCTGATAGCTGAACGGCGTGACCAGCGAGATCTCCGCCTCCGCGGGCGAGAGCTTGCGTTCGAGGCGGCGAGCGCACTCCAGTCCGGCGAAGCCGCCGCCCACGATCAGGATCCGAGGTCGTTCCATCGTTCATCCTCACAGTGCAGGTCGTACCGCGCGGGGTCCGAGGCCACTACTGCCCGCCACACTCGCACGGAGCAGCACGGGCTGCCACCGGGGCGGTGCGGATGGTGGAGGGGGTTGGAGGGGGTGGAGGCGGTGCGTCCGGCGGTGGGTGGTGCGGGGGCCGGGGTGGGCATATGCCCGATAGGCTGTCGGGCGTGCTCCCCGAGGTGACGGCGGTCCGCTACGTGACCCCACTGCGAGAAGGCGGCTCGATGCCGGGCCTGGTCGAGGCCGACGACCGGCGGCTGTACGCGCTGAAATGGGTCGGTGCCGCGCAGGGCCGCAAGGCGCTGGTGGCGGAGGTGCTGGCGGGCGAACTCGGCCGGCGGCTGGGCCTGCCGGTGCCGGAGCTGGTCACCGTCGACCTGGACCCGGTGCTCGCGCGCAGTGAGCCGGATCCGCAGGTCCAGGACCAGATGCGGGCCAGCGGCGGCCTCAACCTGGGCATGGCGTTCGTCAGCGGCGCGCTCAACTTCGACCCGCTCTGCTTCGACGTGGACGCCGGGCTGGCCGGGCAGGTGCTCTGGTTCGACGCGCTGATCGGCAACGTCGACCGGTCCTGGCGCAATCCGAACCTGTTGGTCGCCACCGGCGGCCTGCGGCTGATCGACCACGGCGCCAGCCTGATCTTCCATCACCACTGGGCCGGCGCGGCCGCCTGGGTCCGCCGCCCGTACGACGCGTCCGACCACGCGCTGCTGGGGGCCGAGCCGGACCTGGTGGCGGCGGACAAGACCCTCGCCCCGCTGGCGGAGGCGGCGATCGAGGGGGCGGTGGCGCAGATCCCCGACGTCTGGCTGGCCGACGAGCCGGGATTCGACTCGCCCGAGGCGGTGCGCGCCGCGTACCGCGCCCAGCTGACCGCGCGACTGGCCGGTCCGCGTGACTGGCTGCCGGAGGTGCCCGCATGACCGAGCCCGTGCCGCCGGCCCCGCCGGCCGTCGCCGAGCTGCACGACTACGAGTACGCGGTGATCCGGGCGGTGCCCCGGGTGGAGCGCGGCGAGTGCGTCAACGTCGGTGTGCTGCTGTACTGCCGGCAGAACGCGCACCTGGCCGCGCGGACCCACCTGGACCAGGCCCGACTGCTGGCGCTGGACCCGGTGGCGGACGTCGCCGGCGTGCGGCGCGCGCTGCACGGGATCGAGGCGGTCTGCACGGGGGGCCCGGCGGCCGGTCCGGCTGCGGCGGACAGCCCCGGACAGCGGTTCCGCTGGCTGACGGCGCCGCGCAGCGCGATCGTCCAGCCGGGGCCGGTGCACACCGGGCTGACCGCCGACCCGGAGGCCGAGCTGCGGCGGCTCTTCGACCAGCTGGTGCTCTGAGCGGGGTCGCGCGGGGCCGGGTGAGCGGTTGGCCTCCGGACCTTTGCCGTGGTCAAAGCTTGAGTTGCTGAAGCACTCCGCCGTACGCTGGTGCCATGGGTTCGACAGCGACGACGACCGTACCGACCAACGCCGAGTTGATGGAGGTGCTGGCCGCCGTCGGCGCTGCCTACTTCCAGGACTTCGCGGCGGCCGCGGCCCGGCACGGGCTCTCCTCCTCGCAGGCGAAGGCGCTCGGCGCGGTCCAGGAACCGGTGCCGATGCGGGCGCTGGCCGGGCGGCTCGGCTGTGACGCCTCCAACGTGACCGGGATCGTCGACCGGCTGGAGTCGCTGGGCCTGGCGAACCGCGAGGCGGCGGCCGGGGACCGGCGGGTGAAGATCGTCGTGATCACCGAGCAGGGCCGGGAGATCCTGGGGCTGATCCGCGGTGAGATGTGCCGCACCCATCAGGCGTTCGAGGCGATGAGCGACGAGCAGCGGGTCGCGCTGCACTCGATCTGCGCCCAGGTGCTCCCGGTGCTGGCCGGTCGGGCGGCCGGCCAGTAGTCCCGGTCGGCTCCGGGGACGTTCGGGGCCTTCAGGGCCGCAGCAGGCGCAGCGCCGCGCGGCGGGGCGCGGCCGGTGGCGGAGCGGCACGGGCCGACGGGTGGCGCCGGTCCGGCTGACCTCGGCTGTTAGGCTTGCGAAGCGTGAGCGCGAAGCCCCAGATCCCCAATGTCCTGGCCTCCCGGTACGCCTCGGCGACCCTGGCCCAGCTCTGGTCCCCCGAGCACAAGGTGGTCCTCGAGCGCCACCTGTGGCTCGCCGTCCTGAAGGCCCAGCAGGACCTCGGCGTCGAGGTGCCCGAGAACGCCGTCGCCGACTACGAGCGGGTGATCGACCAGGTCGACCTCGGCTCGATCGCCGCCCGTGAGCGGATCACCCGCCACGACGTGAAGGCCCGGATCGAAGAGTTCAGCGAGCTCGCCGGTCACGAGCAGATCCACAAGGGCATGACGTCCCGGGACCTCACCGAGAACGTCGAGCAGCTGCAGATCCGCCAGTCGCTGGAGCACGTGCGCGACCGTACGGTGGCCGTGCTGGTGCGCCTGGGCCGGCTCGCCGCCGAGCACTCCGAGCTGGTCATGGCCGGGCGCTCGCACAACGTCGCCGCGCAGGCCACCACGCTGGGCAAGCGCTTCGCGACCGTCGCGGACGAGCTGCTGGTCGCCTTCCGCCGCCTGGAGGAGCTGATCGCCCGCTACCCGCTGCGCGGGATCAAGGGCCCGGTCGGCACCGCCCAGGACATGCTGGACCTGCTCGGCGGCGACACCGAGAAGCTCGCCGAGCTGGAGCGCCGGGTGGCCGGCCACCTCGGCTTCGAGAACGTGCTCACCTCGGTCGGCCAGGTCTACCCGCGCTCGCTGGACTTCGAGGTGCTCTCCGCCCTCGTCCAGCTCGCCGCCGCGCCGTCCAGCCTGGCCAAGACCATCCGGCTGATGGCCGGCCACGAGCTGGTGACGGAGGGCTTCAAGGAGGGCCAGGTCGGCTCCTCCGCGATGCCGCACAAGATGAACACCCGCTCCTGCGAGCGCGTCAACGGCCTGGCCGTCATCCTGCGCGGCTACGCGTCGATGACCGCCGAGCTGGGCGGCGACCAGTGGAACGAGGGCGACGTCTCCTGCTCGGTGGTCCGCCGGGTCGCGCTGCCGGACGCGTTCTTCGCCTTCGACGGCCTCCTGGAGACCTTCCTGACCGTGCTCGACGAGTTCGGCGCCTTCCCCGCCGTGATCGAGGCCGAGCTGGACCGCTACCTGCCGTTCCTGGCCACCACCAAGGTGCTGATGGGCGCGGTGCGCGCGGGCGTCGGCCGGGAGACCGGGCACGAGGTCATCAAGGAGCACGCCGTCGCCTCGGCGCTGGCGATGCGGGCCGGCGCGCGGGAGAACGAGCTGCTGGACCGCCTCGCCAACGACGAGCGGATCCCGCTGGACCGGGCCGCGCTGGACGCGCTGCTGGCCGACAAGCTCTCCTTCACCGGTGCGGCCGGTGCCCAGGTCGCCGAGGTGGTCCGCCGGGTCGAGGCCGTCGCCGCCGCCTACCCGGAGGCGGCCAAGTACGCCCCGGGCGACATCCTCTGACGCTCGACCGGCTCTACGAGGGCCCCGCCGCCGTTCCGGTGGCGGGGCCCTCCGTCGTCCGGCCGGAGGCGCCGTCGGTGGTGAGGTGGCCGGGGTCCAGCGGCGGGGCGTTGGTGCCGCAGGCGTAGCGGCAGTCCGGCTCGGCGACCGGGTGGTCCTCGGCCGTCAGGACGTTGCCGCGGACGGTGGCGAACGCGGTCAGCCCGCCGGTGACGAGCAGCCCGGCGCAGATCAGCATCGCGGTCCGGAAGGCGGAGTCCACCGCGGCGGGCACCCGGTAGTCGTCACCGCTGAGGCCGGCCAGCGCGGGCAGCGCGGCGACCGCCAGCAGGCCGGCCGCGCGGGCGGCGGCGTTGTTCACCCCGCTGGCGATGCCCGCGTGCCGCACCTCCACCGCCGCCAGCACCGTCGCGGTGAGCGGCGCCACCAGCAGCACCATCCCGCAGCCCATCACGGTGACGGCCGGCAGCACGTCCGTCCAGTACGAGGCGTCGGGGCCGATCCGCAGCATCAGCAGCACGCCGGCCGCGCAGAGCAGCGGGCCCACGGTGAGCGGCAGCCGCGGGCCGATCCGCTTGCCCAGCCGGCCGGCCCGGGCGGACAGCGCCAGCATCAGCACGGTGATCGGCACCAGGGCCAGCCCGGAGACCAGCGGGGAGAAGCCGGAGACGATCTGCAGCTGCACGACCAGCAGGAAGAAGACGCCACTGAAGGCCGCGTAGACGCAGAGGGTGACGAGGTTCACCGCGGTGAACAGCCGGGAGGAGAAGAGGCCCAGCGGCAGCATCGGCTCCGGGGTGCGGCGCTCGACCGCGACGAAGGCCGCGCCGAGCAGCAGCCCGGCCGCACCGGTCACCCAGACCCGGGCGGACAGTCCGTCACCGGCGGCGGTGAGGGCGTAGGTGATCGAACCGAGCGCCAGCGCGGCCAGGACCGCGCCGCGCACGTCGAACCGGCCGGTCGCGCTCTCGTCGCGGCTCTCCGGGACGTGGCGGGAGGCCACCACGACCACCAGTGCGGCCAGCGGGACGTTCAGCAGGAAGATCCACCGCCAGCCCGGGCCGTCCACCAGCCAGCCGCCGAGGAAGGGGCCGACCGCGGCCGCCACCCCGCCGAGGCCGGACCAGAGGCCGACCGCCGCCGAGCGGTCGTCCGGGTGGAACACCGCCTGGAGCATCGCCAGCGATCCGGGGGTCAGCAGCGCCCCGCCGACGCCCTGCACCGCGCGGGCGGCGACCAGCACCTCGATGGTGGGCGCGGCGGCGCAGGCCGCCGAGGCGGCGGCGAACCAGACCACGCCGAGCAGAAAGATCTTTCGCCGGCCGTAGCGGTCGCCGAGCGCGCCGCCGAGCAGGATCAGCCCGGCCAGGGTGAGCAGATAGGCGTTCAGCGTCCATTGCAGGGCGGCGAGCTCGGCGCCGAGGTCCTCGCCGATCCGGGGCAGGGCGACGTTGACCACGGTGCCGTCGAGCAACGCCATGCTGGATCCGAGCACCGTCGCCAGTAGTACCCAGCGGCCCTGCGCGGTGCCCAGGCGCAGGGTGCCGGCCTCGGGGGTGGCCACGGCCCGATCGTCCGCCCCCGGGCGCCACGTGACAAGGCTCACCGGGGGCGTGTCGGCGGATGGCTTTCCGTGGGCGAACGCATGCGGAGGGAAACCGAAATAGGCGGAGTGTCGCGGATCAGTGGCGCGCGGTTAATCGATTGTGCACGTACTGTGCAGCCGATCATCCGGAGCGTCACGGCCTTCCGGGGCTTTGTTGCGGGTTCAAGAGATCGACATTGCTTCACCCGGACGGATGGGTTTTAGTTCAGCGACCGCCCGGCGTCAGCCCGGGTGGCCACCGGGTGGAACGCCTAGTCCTGCCGCTGCCCGGTGGTACGAACTGAACTCTGTACGGCAGGAGCGGGGGACCCAAAGGTAAGTCGCCGGACCGGAATTCGCGGTCCGGCTTGGGGTGAAGCCGCGCATGCGGCCGGGCAACTCCAGCCCGAACCCGACAGCTCACCTCGCAGGCGTCGGAGAGGAAATCTTCCATGCCCGCTCACGCTCGCCGTCGCGTTTCCCTGCCCCGCGCCGCCCGCATCGGCATCGCCACCGCCGTCACCGGCGCCGCGTTCGCCCTCCCGCTGGTGACCACCATCACCGCCCAGGCCCACACCGCCCCGGCCGCGAAGCCCGCGCAGACCAGCACCTGGACCGGCGCCACCAGCGTCGACGCCGCTCCGGCCGCCGCCGCTCCGGCCGCTCCGGCCGCTGAGGCCGCCAAGCCGGCCGCCGCCCCGGTCGAGGAGAGCTACAAGGTCGTCAGCGGGGACTCCCTGTCGAAGATCGCCGCCGCGAAGAACGTCGAGGGTGGCTGGCACGCGCTGTACGACCACAACCGCTCGGTCGTCGGCGCCAACCCGAACCTGATCTTCCCGGGCCAGAAGCTGGCGCTGGGCACCAAGGCCGCCGCCGCTCCGGCCGCCGAGGCCGCCAAGCCGGCCGCCCCGGCCGCCAAGCCGCAGGCCTCGAACGACTCCGCGAAGCCGGCCGCCCCGGCGCCGAAGCCGGTCCAGGCCGCCAAGCCCGCGCAGGCCCCGGCCGCCAAGCCGGCCGCTCCGGCCGCGAAGCCGGCCGCTCCGGCCGCCACCCCGGCCCCGGCCGCCGTCGCCTCCACCTCCGGCTACGTCGCCCCGCTGGCCAACCCGAAGATGGGCACCGCCTACGGCGTCGCCGGTTCGATGTGGGCCTCCGGCCACCACACCGGCGTCGACTTCGTCGCCTCCACCGGCACCCCGCTGCGCGCCGTCGCGGCCGGCACCGTGGTGAAGGCCGGCAACGGCGGCGCCTACGGCAACGAGGTCGAGATCAAGCTCGCCGACGGCAAGTACGCCCAGTACGCGCACCTGTCCTCGATCGGCGTCACGGTCGGCCAGACCGTCACCGTCGGCCAGCAGATCGGCCTCTCCGGTGCGACCGGCAACGTGACCGGCCCGCACCTGCACTTCGAGATCCGCACCGGCTCGGAGTACGGCTCGGACATCGACCCGATCGCCTACCTCCGGGCGCACGGCGTCTCCCTCTGACGCCGGGTCCAGACTCCCGCCGGGTGCGGGGCGAACGACCTCCCGGGATGGTCATGTCGGGTGACCGCTCGACCGGGTGATCGACGCACCTTCGGCGGAACACGGGCGCGGGACACGCCCAGGCAGGCCGGCCCGGCTCGCGAAGCACTTCGCGGGCCGGGCCGGCCGCTGTCGTTCCCGGAGGCCGGCCGCTGTCGTTCCTGGAGGCCGGCCGCCGTCGTTCCGCGGAGCCGGCCGCCGTCGCTTCCGTGCCCCCCGGCGGGGTGGCGGAGCCCGGACCCCCGGCCGGTCCGGGGCGGTTTTCGTTCGGACGCGGTGGGTCACGAACCGAACAGAGCGTCAACTTCCTGCTGATGTTGCTTGACTACCTGTCCGTTGCGGGCCGGTTCGCCGTGCCCCGATGCTGTCGGGCAGTCATCGCCCGACCGGACCGGCGGGCGGCACAGGCACGGCAGGTGAAGGAGGCCGGATGGCCATCCAGAGCGGGGACGCGGTGGGCGGGGACGGCAGAGCCGGGGGCGGCGGCCAGGGCGGTGGGGGCACCGACGTGGTCAACCGGCTGAAGGCCGACTCGGTGGGGCTGGTGGGCGTGGTCTTCATGGCGATCGCCACCGCCGCGCCGATCACGGCGATGACCGGCAACCTGCCGATCATCGTCGGCCAGGGCAACGGCGTCGGCGCGCCCGCCGCGTACGTCTTCGCCACCGTGGTGCTCACCGTCTTCTCGGTGGGGTACGTCGCGATGGCCCGGCACATCACCGCGGCCGGCGCGTTCTACGGCTACATCTCGCACGGGCTCGGCCGGGTGGCCGGGATGGCCGCCGGGCTGCTGGCGGTGCTCGCGTACATCGTGTTCGAGGCCTCGATCATCGGCTTCTTCGCGTACTCGCTGCGCGGGCTGGTGAGTTCGCAGCTGGGCGTGGACCTGGCCTGGGGCTGGTACGCGCTGTTCGGGCTGCTGGCGATCGCGGTGATGGCCTGGTTCGACCTGCACCTGACCGCCAGGGTGCTGGGAATAGCGCTGGTGCTGGAGATCACCGTGCTGAGCGCGGTGTCGCTCGCGGTGCTGTTCAGCGGGGGCGGGCCGGACGGCTTCGCCGGCGAGGCCGTCAACCCGCTCAACGCCTTCCGCGGGGTGGGCGGTTCGGGCGCGGCGGCGGCCGGGCTGGGGCTGTTCTTCGCCTTCTGGTCCTGGGTGGGCTTCGAGTCCACCGCGATGTACGGCGAGGAGTCCCGCGACCCGAAGCGGGTGGTGCCGCGGGCGACGCTGATCTCGGTGGTCGGCGTGGGCCTGTTCTACGTCTTCGTCTCGTGGATGATCGTGGCCGGCAACGGGGTCGGGCACGCGGTGGACGTCGCCAACGGGCTGGTGCCCGGCAAGGACGGCAACAGCCTGTTCTTCGACCCGCTGGGCGCGCACCTCGGGGCCTGGGCGGTGAAGGTGTTCCAGTGGCTGGTGGTCACCGGCTCGTTCGCCTGCGCGATGGCCTTCCATCAGTGCGCCGCCCGGTACCTGTACGCGATCGGGCGCGAGGGGTTCATCCACCCGGCCCTCGGCCGCACCCACCCGCGGCACGGCTCGCCGCACGTCGCCTCGGTGGTCCAGTCGGTGATCGCGGTCGGGCTGGTGCTGGCCTTCCTGGCGGCCGGGATGGACCCGTACGTGCACCTGTACACGCTGCTGGCGCTGCTCGGGACGATGGCGATCCTGATCGTGCAGACGCTCTGCTCGTTCGCCGTGGTCGGGTACTTCCACGTCCAGGGGCGGCACCCGGAGACGAGGCACTGGTTCCGGACGCTGGTCGCGCCGGTGGTCGGCGGGGTGGCGATGGCGGGGGTGGTGGTGCTGCTGGTGATCAACAAGGACACCGCGGCCGGGGCCGCCTCCGACACGCTGCTCTTCCGGCTGATCCCGTACCTGGTGATCGGCACCTTCCTGGCCGGGATCGGGCTCGCGCTCTACATGAAGAACCGGCGGCCGGAGCGCTACGCCCGGATGGGGCGGATCATCCTGGAGGACGCCGCGGAGCGGCCGCAGGCGCCGGTACCGGTCTGACGGGAGCTCAGTCTGCCGCTGCCCGCCCGCCGTTCGGTCGTTCAGCTGTGGTGGGCGGGCAGCGCGCAGTGCGCGGCGGTCAGCAGCTGGTGCACCAGCCGGCCGAACTCGTCGGCGTCATCGGCCCGTTCGGGGAAGACCAGGCGGACGTCCCGGTGGCCGTGCGGGTGGTCCAGGCGCAGCACCAGGCCGTACCGGTCCAGCGCGAGCGGGCGGATCTCCGGCCGTCCGGCGAGGAGTCGGGGGTCGAGCAGCCGGGTGAGCACGGCGAGCACGTCCGGGTGGTCGTCGGCGAGGTGGGTGAGCAGGCGGGCCTCGTGGCGGGCGAGCGGGTCGGGCGCGGCGAGGGCGAGGTCGGCGCCGGTGACCGCGCTGGTGCCGTACGGGGTGGAGAGCACGGCGTGGGCGACGTCCAGTCGCAGGTGGACGCTGAGGCCGTCGTCCGCGAGGTGGGCGAGGTGGAGCCGGCCGGCCAGGGTGAGGCGGCCGCGGACCCGGTCGCGGACGGCGACGGGGGCGATGTCGGTGAGGTCCAGGACGACGGCGAGCCCGTCCTGCTCGCGGATCACGGCGAGGGTGAGCGGCGCGTCGAGCGGGGCGCGCAGGCGCAGCCGGGAGCCGTGCACCGAGACCGGGGTGTCGAGGTCGTGGCGCTCGCCGTAGGCGCGGATCACCACCGAGGAGGCGGCGCCGAGCAGGCTGTGGACCCGTTCGGCGGCGGTGGGTTCGGGGACCTCGACGTCGGTGGGGGTGGGGCTCATGGCGACCTCCGGTGAGTTAGGTGAGCCTAACCTAATCACTTTGCCCTTTGGCGGCAAGGCGCCCGGCCCCGGGGCGTGGTGCGGACGGCTGGCTGCGGGGGTGTGCGGGCGGCGACGGGCCCGGACGGTGGTCGTCCGGGCCCGTCGCGGTGGGGGCGTCCGTCGGGGCGGTTCGAGGCGGGTGCGCCGGCTCAGCCGATCACGGCCTGGGCGTCGATCTCGACCAGCATCGGCTCCTGCGGCAGCCCGACGAAGACCGTGGTGCGGCACGGCTTCACGCCGCCCGGCGGGATGTTCTCCTCGATGAACGCGGCGTAGGCCTCGTTCATCAGCGGGAAGTCGGCCCGATCGGTCAGGTAGACGCGGAACATCACCACGTCCTCGATGCTCGCGCCGCCGGCCTCGACGATCGCCTTGACGTTCTCCAGCGTCCGCCGGGTCTGCGCCCGCACGTCGCCGTGGTGGAGGTACTCGCCGGTGGCCGGGTCCTGCGGGCCCTGGCCGGAGACCTGAAGGATCGGGCCCTTGCGCACGCCCTGGGAGAACATCCAGGCCGGGGCCGGGGCGCCGTCGGTGCGGATCTCGGCCTTGTCGTCGGAACGGGGGTGCTCGCTCATCGGCTTCCTCGGGTTCGGGGGTGACGGGTCAGCCGGCCGGGGGCGTCCGCCCGCAGTCGGCGGAGATGGCACGGGTGGTGGCCAGCAACCGCGGCAGCAGCTCCAGCACCTGCTCGTACGGGAGGACGACGTCCGGGACGGAGATCGAGGCGGCCGCGACGACCCGGCCGCCGGCGTCCCGGACGGGCGCGGCCACGCAGTTGATGAAGGCCTCGTGCTCGGCGTGGTCCTGCGCCCAGCCCTGGGCGGCGACCTTCTCCAGCTCGGCGAGCAGCGCCTCGGGGGTGGTGAGCGTCCGGGTGGTGTGCGGGGTGAAGTCGATGCCGGCCACCACCCGGCGCCGCTCGGGCAGCGGCAGGTCGGCCAGCAGCACCTTGGCGACGGCCGCGCTGTGCAGGACCGCGCGCAGGCCGATCCGCGAATACATCCGCACCGGGTGGCGCGAGTCGTACTTGTCGACGTAGACGACCTCGCCGCCCTCGTACGCGGCCAGGTGCACGGTCTGGCCGGTGGCGGCGTTCAGCTCGGCCAGGTGCGGGGCGGCGATCCGGCGGATGCCGCGCTGCTCCAGGGCGAGGCCGGAGAGGGCGAAGAGGCCGGCGCCGAGGTGGTAGCGGTAGGCCTGGTCCCGGTAGACGAAACGTTCCTGTTCGAGGCTCTGGAGCAACCGCAGCACGGTGGTCTTGTGGACGCCGAGCACCTCGGCGAGCTGGTCCAGCGAGCGCTCGCCCTCGCCGAGCTCGGCGAGGATGCGCAGGGCGCGGGTGACGGTCTGGCTCATGGTGCTCCAAGGGCCGGGGAGGGCGCCGGTCGGGGGTCCGCGGTGGTGCGTCCGGGTGCGGGCAGGGCGGGGGAGGCGAAGCCGTCCGCCGAGACCCGGGTGGCCGCCCAGTCCGCCGCGGAGGCGGCCAGCAGGGCGTCGACCACCGTGGCCGGGGGCGGCTCGGCCTGGTCGCCGTGGGCGGTGAGCGCGCAGGCGGCGCTGAGGTGGCCGAGCCGCAGCCGGCGGCGCTGGTCGAGGCCGCGCACGGTGCCCGCCAGGTACCCGGCCGCGAAGGCGTCGCCCGCACCGGTCGCCTCGACCACCTCGACGGTCAGGGCCGGTTCGGTGACGGCGGTGCCGTCCCGGTCCAGCGCGGTGACGACGCGGGCGGCGTCCTTGACCACCACGGTCGCGGGGGAGGGGAAGCGGCGGCGCAGCTCGTGCGGATCACCGGTGCCGAAGACGGCCTCGGCCTCGTCGGCGCCGAGCAGCAGCAGGTCGGCGGCGTCCAGCAGCGGCGGCAGTACCGCCGGGTCCCGGTCGCGCCAGAGGGCCGGGCGCCAGTTGAGGTCGAAGCTGGTGAGCCGGCCCGGGCGGCGGTCGGCGAGCAGGGCGCGCAGCAGGGCCAGGCAGTCGTCGGAGAGGGCGGCGGTGATGCCGGACAGGTGCAGCAGCCGGGCGCCGGCCAGCAGCCGGGCGGCGGCCGGGTCGGCCAGCAGGGCGGGGGACAGCGCGGCGGCGGCCGAGCCGCGGCGGTGGTAGTGCAGCCGGCTGCGCCCCGGCCCGAGGTCGTGCCGGCTGCCGCCGCCACCGCCGACCTCCTTGAGGTAGAGGCCGGTCGGGCGGTGCCGGTCCACGGCGACGGCCGAGACGTCGACCCCGCGGGCGGCGACCTCGGCGAGCAGCCGCCGGCCGAAGCCGTCGTCGCCCACCCGGCTGATCCACGCGCTCGGCACGCCGAGCGCGGCCAGCGCGCCCGCCACGTTGGACTCGGCGCCGCCGACCGCGAGACGGAAGTTCTCCACCGACTCCAGCGGGCCCGCCCGGTCCGGCAGCAGCACCGCCATCGACTCGCCCACGCAGACCGCGAGCGGGCTGCCGGGCGGCGGCAAGGGGCCCGTGCCCACGGCGGACGGCTGTCGTGGCATCGGCGGGACTCCTCGTCTGTGGCGGGCGTTCCGGGTCCGCGGCGGGCGGTCCGTCGGCCTCGGACCGGCTCCGGTGGGTTCGGCCCGGCTCCGTTGACCTCGGTCCGGCGCCGATGCTAGAACCGTGGCGCCAACATGCGCAACAGGCGTTGCACATGTTGCAACAGGCGGAAGGGGGAAGACGGTGGGTCAGACCTTCGCGGGCAGCACCGCCGGTACGTTCGGCGGCGCGTTCGGCGGCACCGGAGCCGGGCCGGGCATCGACACCGGCCAGGTGGCGGCCCTCGCCGACGAGGTGCTCGACTGGCGGTTCAAGGCGCTGCCACCCGCCGCCCGGGGGCTCAGCGTCCGCGACTACCTCGCCACCGGGCCCACCCTCGCCGGGCTCGGCACCCCGCTGCTCACCCTCGACGCGGCCGCCGTCGAGCACAACGTGCGGACCATGGCCGACTGGTGCGCCGGGGCCGGCGTCGCGCTCGCCCCGCACGGCAAGACCACCATGGCGCCCGCACTCTGGCAGGCGCAGTTGGCCGCCGGCGCCCACGGCATCACGCTCGCCAACCTGCCGCAGGTCCGGGTCGCGCGCGCGTTCGGCGTGCGGCGGATCCTGCTCGCCAACACCCTGCTCGACCCGGCCGGGCTCGGCTGGCTCGCCGACGAGCTGGCCGCCGACCCGGCCTTCGCCTTCCTCTGCTGGGTCGACTCCGCCGAGAGCGTCCGGCTGATGGACGGGGCGCTTCGCGCGGCCGGTGCCGGTCGCCCGGTCGAGGTGCTGGTCGAACTGGGCGGCCCCGGCGGGCGGACCGGCGCCCGCGGCGTCGACGCGGCGGTCGAGGTGGCCGCCGCCGTCCTGCGCGCGCCCACCCTCCGGCTGGCCGGGATCGGCGGGTACGAGGGCGCGCTGGCCCACGACGCCACCGACGGCGGGCTGGAGGCCGTCCGCGGCTACCTGAGGGCGCTGGCCGAGTTGCACGGGCGGCTCGCCGCCGCCTACTCCGCCGCGGCCGCCCCGGTGGTCAGCGCCGGCGGCAGCGCCTACTTCGACCTGGTGGTCGAGGAGTTGTCCGCCCTGCCGGAAGCCGTCGTGGTGCTGCGCTCCGGTGCGTACGTCGCCCACGACGACGGCTTCTACCGGGGGATCTCGCCGTTCGTCCGGGGTGCGGGCGGTGGCACCACGCCGTTCCGCAGCGCCCTGCACGGCTGGGCCCGGGTGGTCTCCCGGCCGGAGCCGCAGCTCGCGCTGCTGGACGCGGGCAAGCGCGACCTGCCGTTCGACGAGGGGCTTCCCGAGCCACAACTCGTCCGGGGCGGAATGGAGTTGACCGGGACGGCGGCGCGGATCACCGCGCTCAACGACCAGCACGCGTTCCTGCGCGACGCGGGAGACCTCGCGCCGGTCGGCGCCGTGCTGCGGCTCGGCATCTCGCACCCGTGCACCGCCTTCGACCGGTGGACGATGATCCCGGTGCTGGACGACTCCTCCGCGGCGGAGCCGAAGGTCACCGGCCTGGTTCGGACGTTCTTCTGATGGCCGGCGGCGGGACTGCGCCCGGCACGGCGGGGGTCGACGCGGTGGGGGCCGATGCCGTGGGGTCCGGCACGTCGGGGTCCGGTGGGCCGAGCGCGGGTGCTGCGGGCTCGGGCGGTGCGGGCTCGGGCCGTGCGGCCGGGGCGGTGGTCTTCAGGGGCGCGACCGTGGTCGACGGCAGCGGCGCCGACCGGTACCGCGCCGACGTCCGGATCGAGCGGGGGCTGATCACCGCGATCGGCCGAGGCCTGGGCGCGGCCGGGGTGGACGCCGACGGGCTGGTGCTGGCGCCCGGCTTCATCGACCTGCACGCCCACTCCGACCTCGCCCTGCTGCGCGAACCCGAGCACCCCGCCAAGGTCACCCAGGGCGTCACCTGCGAGGTCCTCGGCCAGGACGGCCTGTCGTACGCGCCGGCCGACGACACCACGCTGCCCGCCCTGCGCCGCCAGCTCGCCGGGTGGAACGGCGACCCGGAGGGCTTCGACTGGGACTGGCGCACCGTGGGCGAGTACCTGGACCGGCTCGACCGGACCGGCACCGCGGTCAACGCCTGCTACCTGGTCCCGCACGGCTCGCTGCGGATGCTCGCCGTGGGCTGGGCGAACCGCGCCCCCGAGCCGGCCGAACTCGACCGGATGCGAACGCTGTTGGCCCAGGGGCTGGCCGAGGGCGCGGTCGGGATGTCCAGCGGACTGAGCTACACCCCCGGGATGTACGCCGGCACCGCCGAGCTGGTCGAGCTCTGCCGGGTGGTCGCCCGCTACGGCGGCTTCCACGCGCCGCACCAACGCTCCTACGGGGCAGGGGCGTTGGAGGGCTACGCGGAGATGGTGGAGATCGCCCGGCAGTCCGGCTGCCCCGTCCACCTGACCCACGCCACCATGAACTTCGGCGTCAACCGGGGCCGGGCCGGCGAGCTGCTCGACCTGGTCGACCGGGCGCTCGCCGACGGCGTCGACCTCACCCTGGACAGCTACCCCTACCTGCCCGGCTCCACCACCCTGGCCGCCCTGCTGCCCGGTCGGGCCACCGAGGGCGGCCCCGCGGCCACCCTGGAGCGGCTCGCCGACCGCGACCAGTGCGAGCGGATCCGGTACGAGGTCGAGGAGAAGGGCAGCGACGGCTGCCACGGCGTGGTCACCGACTGGGCGACCGTCCAGCTCTCCGGCGTCGGCGACGCCGGCCTGACCGGCCTGGTGGGGCGGACCGTCGCCGAACTCGCCGCCGAGCAGCGGCGCAGCGGTACCGAGGTCTTCCTCGACCTGCTCCGTCGGGACGGACTGGCCACCACCGTCCTCCAGCACGTCGGCCACGAGGAGAACGTCCGGGCGATCATGCGGCACCGCGTGCACACCGTGGGCAGCGACGGCCTGCTGACCGGCGCCCGGCCGCACCCGCGCGCCTGGGGGACCTTCCCCCGCTACCTCGCCCGCTACAGCCGCGAGTTGGGCGTGCTCACGCTGGAGGAGACGGTCGCCCGGATGACCGGCCGCCCGGCCGCCCGGCTCGGGCTGGACCGGCGCGGCCTGATCGCCCCCGGCCACCACGCCGACCTGGTGCTCTTCGACCCGCGGACGGTCCAGGACACCGCCACCTTCGAGCAGCCGCGGCTGGCCGCCACCGGCATCGAGCACGTCTACGTCAACGGCACCGCCGTAGTCCGGCAGGGCCGCACCACGGGCGCCCGGCCCGGGCGCGCCCTGCGCCGAACCGACCGAGGGACCCGAGCCTTATGAGTGAGCTGAGCGAGCGATTCATCGAGGGGTGCGCATGAGTCCCACACCCGCCGTTCTCGCCCGGGCCCGCGCCGTGATGGCCGCCTCGCCGGTCATCGCCGTGGTCCGCGCTCCCCGGATCCCGGACGCCGCCGCGCTCTGCGGGGCGCTCGCCGAGGGCGGCATCCGGTTGACCGAATTCACCTTCACCACACCCGATGTGACGATCCATCTGCGCCGGGCCGCCCGCGAGGGCTGGCGGGTCGGGGTCGGGACGGTGCTGACCGCGGAGCAGGCCGAGGGGGCGATCGCGGCCGGCGCCTGGTTCGTGGTGACCCCCGGGCTCCGGCCCGAGGTGGCCCGGGCCGCGCACGCCGCCGGGGTGCCGGTGCTGCTCGGCGCGCTCACCCCGACCGAGGTGCTCCAGGCGGCCGAACTCGGCGCCGCCGCCGTCAAGATCTTCCCGGCCCGGGCGTTCGGCCCCGGCTATTTCAGGGACCTGCGCGGTCCGCATCCGGACATCCCGCTGGTCGCCTCCGGCGGCGTCAACACGGGCAACGCCGCGGAGTTCCTGGCGCAGGGCGCGCTCGCGGTCTGCGCCGGGACGGACGTGGTGCCGCCGGAGGCGGTCGCGGCCGGCGACTGGGCCGAGATCACCCGCCGGGCGAAGGCGTTCACCGAGGCCTGCGGGGCGGCGGGAGGCGGGGAAGGGAGCAACTGAGGCCCGCCGGCGGGGGAGGCGCGGAGGCGCGGGCGGGAGCCACCGACGCGGGCTGTCGGGCCGGCCGGGATTGGACGAGAATCGGTAGACCCGGCCCCCGTCCACGGCACCCAGCCACCAGCACTCAGCAACCAGCACTCAGCGCCCGGCACTCGGCACTCGGTAGGAGGATCCACCCCATGACCTCGACCCGCCCCGGCCCCGACTGGCTGGCCGACGCCGTCCTCTACCAGATCTACCCGCAGACCTTCGCCGACTCCGACGGCGACGGCATCGGCGACTTCGCGGGCATCGCCGAGCGCCTCGACCACCTCGCCTGGCTCGGCGTCGACACGGTCTGGCTCACCCCCTGCTTCCAGTCCCCGTTCCGCGACGCCGGGTACGACGTCAGCGACTACCTCGCGCCCGCCCCGCGGTACGGCACCGCCGAGGACCTGGCGGCGCTGGTCGAGGCGGCCCGCCGCCGGGGCATCCGGCTGCTGCTCGATCTGGTCGCCGGCCACACCTCCGACCGCCACCGGTGGTTCCTGGCCGCCGCCGAGGACCCCTCCGACCACCGGTACATCTGGTCCGACCGACCGGTGGACGGCTTCGTCGCCTCGCCCGGCAGTCGCCCCGGCTGGTACCGGCCGAACTTCTTCGACTGTCAGCCCGCGCTCAACTTCGGCTACGCGCGCAGCCGTTCCGACCAGCCCTGGCGCCAGCCGGTCGACGCCGACGGGCCGCGCGCCAACCGCGCCGCGCTGCGCGGGATCATGGCGCACTGGCTCGGCCTGGGCGTGGCCGGCTTCCGCGTCGACATGGCCTCCTCACTGGTCAAGGACGACCCCGGGTTCACCGAGACCGCCAAGCTCTGGACCGAACTGCGCGACTGGCTCGACCGCACCCACCCGCAGGCCGCCCTGTTCGCCGAGTGGGGCGACCCGGCCACCGCCGTCGCGGCCGGCTTCCACGCCGACTTCTTCCTCCAGTTCGGCGGCGCCGACCGGGGCCTGCCGCTGCGCTCGCTCTGGAACAACAACGCCGGGACGGTGGAGGAGTTCTGGCAGCAGGGCCCGTGCTACTTCGACGCCGAGGGCCGCGGCACCCCGCAGGTCTTCCTGGACGCCTGGCGTTCCGCCGCCGAACTCACCGAGGGTGCCGGGTACATCGCCCTGCCCACCGCCAACCACGACTTCTCCCGGCTCGCCACCGGCCCGCGCACCGCCGCCCAGCTCGCCCCCGCCTTCGCGCTGCTGTTCACCTGGCCCACCCTGCCGGCCGTCTACTACGGCGACGAGATCGGCATGCGCTACCTGCCGGGCCTGCCCGACGTCGAGGGCAGCGTGCTCGGCCCGCACTACAACCGGGCCGGCTCGCGCACCCCGATGCAGTGGGAGCCCGGGCCGAACGCGGGCTTCTCCACCGCGCCGGCCGAGCGGCTCTACCTGCCCGTGGACCCGGACCCGCACCGCCCCGACGTCGCCACCCAGCGGGCTGACCCGACCTCGCTGCTGCACACCGTCCGCCGGCTGATCGCGCTGCGCCGGGCCCACCCGGGGCTGGGGGCCGGCGGGTCGGTGGACGTCCGGCACGCCGGGTACCCGCTGGTGTACGTCCGGGCGGGCCGGTACCTGGTGGCCGTCAATCCGCGCCGGGAGCCGGGCGCGGTGGCGCTCGGGCCGGTCACGGCGCGGCCGCTGGACGTGCACGGGGTGCGGGTGAGCGGCGGGGAGCTGCGGGCGGAGGGCTTCTCGTACGGAGTGTTCGAGCTGGGCTGACGTACGGCCGAGCTGCGGCCGGGCCGCGGCTGAGGAGGGTCTGGGCCCCCGTTGAGGAGGGTCTGGGCCCCGGCTGAGGAGGGTCTGGGCCGCGGTTGAGCGGGGCGGTGGGCGGGGGCGGGCTTCCGGACGCTTTCGCAATGGTTGTACACTGCATCCAGATGGTTGCATTTACCATCCGATTTGCCGCGTGATCGCGCGATCCCCCGCTCGTGTGCGGGCGCGTCGTGCGGCCTGTCATCGAGAACGCCACCGGAGGACGGAACGAACACCATGAGCACTCCCCAGACCACCGCCGCGGCGCCCACCCTGGGGCACTCGCTCAAGCACCTGGCCGTCCACCTGCTCACCCCGCTGCTGATGTGCCTCGGGATGGCCCTCGCCTACCAGGGCGCGTTCCACCAGCCCGAGCCGAACCACCTGAAGGTCGCCGTCGTCGGCACCACCCCGCAGGCGCAGGGCCTCGCGGACGCCGTCCGGGCCAAGGCGGGCCCGGCGCTCGACGTCAGCACGCTGCCCGGCCGGGAGGCCGCCGAGCGGCAACTGCGCGACCGCGACCTGGTCGGCGCGTTCCTGCCGGACGCCCAGCACCCCGAGCTGCTGATCGCCAAGGCCGGCTCGGACACCTCGGCGATGGCGGCCGAGGCGGTGTTCCGGAACGTCACCGACCGGCAGGGCGTGCCGCTGCGCGTCACCGACCTCGCCACCCCGGCCGAGGGTGACCCGACCGGGCAGGGCCTGTTCTTCCTGCTGGTCGCGCTCAGCATCGGCTCCTACGGCAGCGTCGCGGTGATCGGCGCGGCGGGCGCGGCGCTGGGCATGCGGGTCCGGGCGCTGGTCGGCCTGGCCGCCTCGTTGCTGGTCAGCGTGATCGGGATCGTCACCGCCGGGCCCGTGTTCCACGTCGTCGACCACGACCTGGCGGCCGTCTGGGCGCTCGGCTGGCTCTACTCGGCCGGTGTGGTCGCGATCGGCATCGGCCTGCACACCTTCTTCAGGCGGTGGACGACGCTGGTGATGATGGTGCTGTTCGTGATGCTGAACTTCACCACCTCCGGCGGCGTCTACCGGCCCGACCTGCAGAACGGATTCTTCGGCGGTCTGCACTCCTTCTGGACCGGCGCCGGCTTCCTGGAGGGCACGCGAAGCCTGCTCTACTTCGACGGCGGCGCGGGCTTCGGCGGGCACCTGCTGACCCTGGCGCTGTGGCTGCTGCTCGGCGCCCTGGTGATGGCGGCCGCCGCGCTCCACGAGCGGCGCGGACGGTCGGCGGAGCGGCGGTCGGCGGCGCGGGCGGACCTCGCGGCGGAGGCGGAGGAGGAGATGGAGGAGGCGGTCGCGGTCTGACCGCGACCGCGCTCGCGCGGCGCAGCCGGCTGGGCCGCCGGCGAGGTCAGCGGCGGCGCGGCGGCCGGGCGAAGCAGCAGTCGCCGCAGACGCCGGCGTTCGGGCCCACCCGGTAGTACAGGCAGCAGCTGTTCCGCCGGAAGCCCGCGCCGCGCAGCGTTCCCGTGCCGGCCAGGGGCGGCCGTTCGAGCAGGTCCGCCGCGAGGGCACGGGCCCGGCCGGGGGCCGCGTGGGGGCCGAGCATCCGCAGGGCGCCCGCCAGCGCGGAGGCGGCGTTGCCGTCGAGCAGCCGCTCCGACAGCGGCACCGCGGCCCGGACGGCGGCGGCGAGCGGCGCCAACTGGCCCTCGACCAGGGCGTGGTGGAGCCGGTCGGCGAGTGCGGACCCGTGCGTCCACGGCTCCGGGGTGCGCCGGTACGGTGCCCAGAGGTCGATCGGGCCCTGGTCCGGTACCCGCACGTACGCCCGGTCCGGGTCGAGGTCGGGGACGACGTCCAGCAGGACGGCCGCGCCGAGGCTCACCGAGCAGAACCGGGCGGCCAGTCCGAGGTGCAGGATCGAGGCCGCCACCCGCGGTTCGGCGGTGCCGAGCCGCCGCGCCACCTCCCGCACCCGAGCGGTGAGCGGCGCGTCCGGCCCGGCCGCGTAGAGCTCGCGCAGTGGCCGGAAGCCGGGCGGGGGCCCGTCCGTGGCCGTGGCGGCGGCGTCCAGTGCGAAGTACGGGCCGACGGCGGCGAGTCGGCGGTAGTCGGGCGCGGTGGCGGTCACCGGGGGACCGCCACCCGGGGCCGGTGGCGGGGCGCCGCGGTGGCGGCCGGGCGGCGGTCGGGCATCGGGTGGTCCTCCGGGCGGGGCGGGTCGGGCGGTCAGCCCCGTACGGTGAGGTTGCCGTGGTCGGTCCCGGGCAACGGTACCGTGCCCCGGCAGTCCGCCACCGGGACGCCGAACGCGCCCAGGAGTCAGCCCGGGCGGTCGGCACGGCCGTCGTCGTGCACCCGTGAGCGGCGCCTCGGCGCCCACGGACTCGATCCCGGGGGACCACGGCCTCTCGGCGCTGGCGACCACGCCGGTGGTGATCGCGTCCCGGCCGCCGACGGTCACGCGGGTGAGGTCGCCTTCGAGATCGGCCACCGGCCGTTCGTCCGGGCGGTGGTGGTCATGTGGAACTGGCCCCGGGGGTGCGAGGGGGAGTCGTTGGCCTCGGTGCGCACGTCGACGTCGAGGTGGACCCGGTCACCCTCCATCCCGGTGAAGGCGCGCGCGAGGGTGCCGCCGCCGCTGCCCGGGGCCGGGTGGCCGGGGCGCCGCCAGGTTTGGAGTCGGCTGCCGGGGCGCCGGCGCGGGCGGAGTCGGCCGAGCCGGTGTCGGCCGGAGCGGCGGTGCCCAGGGCGTGACGGCGGTGAGCGGGCGAAGGGCGGTCGCGGTGGCGGTGCGGGTCCAGGCGGTGTCGGGGCGGTGCCGGCTGCCGGTGCCGGTTCGGGTGCGGCCGGTCGCGGTTCGACGCATGGTGGTCGGTCCTTCCGGACGGGTGGTGCGCTGGGGCTGACGAAGCTGACGAAGCCAATCTGCGAGATGACGTGCCGTCAGACCTCGTGCCGTGCTGGGAATCCGCTCCACCCCGGGGAGGTTCCGGCCACCCCCGGGAGAGCCGGGCCGGACCGCGCGCGGCGACGCATCTGCCCACCCGTAGGCTCGGCCGCATGCGTACCGCAACCCCGGCGTCCGTCGCCGTCCGGCTCCGACGGCCGCTGTCCGTCGTCGCGGCGCTCGGCGTGCTGGCGCCGGTGGTGCTGGCGCACCCGGGCGAGCGGGCGGCCGCGCTGCTCCTGGCCTCGGCGGCGGCGCTCGCCTCGGTGGCGGCCGTCCTGCCGTGGCCGTCCCGCCGGGTGACGCTCGCGGGGGCGGCCGGCAGCGTCGCGGCCGTCTCGCTGCTGCTGGACGCCGGCTACCAGGGTCCCTACCGGCTCGCCGGGTTCTGGCTGTTCTTCGAGTGGCTCGCGCTGGTGGCGCTGCTCGGCCGGTCGGTCCGGCGGGTGCCCGGCCGGTGGGCGGGACCGGTCGGGGCGGCGGTCGGCCTGGCCGCACTGCTGGTGCCGCTCCGGTTCACCCTCCGGGTGCCCGGGGGCGGCGCGGCCGGTTCGCTGATCGCTCTGCTGCTCTCCCTCCTCACGGCACTCGGCGTGGCCGGCGCCGGCCTCTACCTCCGCGCCCTGGACGCCCGCCGGGAACGGGCGGTGGCCGGCGCCCGCCGCGCGCAGCGGCTCGAAGTCGCCCGCGGATTGCACGACTTCGTCGCCCACGAGATCACCGGCATCGTGCTGGAGGCGCAGGCCGGCCAACTGCCCGGTCAGGACGCGGCGGAGACGGCCGCGCTGCTGCGCCGACTGGAGGAAGCCGGCCTGCGGGCACTGGACTCGATGGACGCGATGGTGGGAGCGCTGCGCGATCCCCAGGCCGACGAGGAGGCCGCGCGGGGTGCGGCCGTGGGTGCCACCAGGCTCCACGGGCCCGGCGACCTGCCGGAGTTGGTCGGCCGCTTCGCGGGGAGCGGCGCGGTTCGGGCCACCGTCGAGCTGGCGCCGGAGGCGGCCGGACTGCTGTCGCGCGAGGCCGGGGACGCCGTGTACGCGGTGGTCCTGGAGGGGCTGACCAATGTGCGGCGGCACGCGCCCGGGGCGACCGAGGTGGTGGTCCGGGTGGCGGTCGTGGCCGGGCCGGACGGCCGGGCGGTCGAGGTGTCGGTGACGGACGACGGCGGGCGTGGCGCGAGGGGGCGTGGCGCGAGGAGGCTGCGGCTCCGCCGCCCGGGCAGTGGCGGCACCGGACTGGCCGGGCTGGCCGAGCGGGTGGCGGCCCACGGCGGAACGCTGGACGCGGGGCCGCACCGGCCGTCGGGATGGCGCCTCGGCTGCTTCCTGCCGGCGCGTCAGGAACGGTGCTAGTCAAGGCTCGGGGCCGCCGGGTGGCGCCGGGTGGCAGGGGGCGCGCGGGCCGGGGCGTGCGAGACTGCTCCCCGTGACGAGTCCCTCCCCGGTTCCCCGTCCGGACCTCCGTCCGGACCCCCGCCCGGCGTCCGCTGCGGTGCCCGGTGCTGTGGAGGGCGGTGCGCTGGGCGACGAGGTGGACGCCGAGGTGGGAGGCAGGGTCGGGGAGGCCGGGGAGACCGCTCCGGGGATCATCCGGACGCTGATCGCGGACGATCAGGAGGCGGTCCGCCGGAGCGTGCGGCGGATCCTGGAGGCGCAGCCCGACATCACCGTGGTCGGTGAGGCGGCCGACGGCGCCGCCGCGCTCGACCTCGCCGGGCGGCTGCGCCCGGACGTCGCGCTGGTGGACATCCGGATGCCACGGATGGACGGCCTGGAACTGACCCGGCGGCTGGCCGGGCCGGGGGCCGCCACGCCGGTGCGGGTGGTGGTGCTGACCACCTTCGACCTCGACGAGTACGTCTATCCGGCTCTGCAGCACGGGGCGTCGGGCTTCCTGCTGAAGCGTTCCGGCCCGGCGCTGCTGGTCGAGGCGGTCCGGGCGGCGGCGAGCGGCGAGAGCCTGATCAGCCCGTCCGTCACGGTCCGGTTGCTGAAGCACGTGACGGCGCCGCGGCGGTCGGAGCACCGTCGCGGGCCGGTGGTGCCGCTCACCGAGCGGGAGGTGGAGGTCGCCGGCCAGGTGGCGGCGGGCCGGACCAACGCCGACATCGCCGCCGAACTGTTCATCTCACCGGGCACGGTGAAGACGCACGTCGCCAGCATCCAGCGCAAGCTCGGGGTGCAGAACCGGGTCAGCATCGCCGTGCACGCCTGGGAGATGGGGTACGCGGTGCCGATCGCGTAGTGCCGGGGACGAGTGCCCTCAAGACACACGGTGGAGCACATGACGGAACCTGCGAGGCGGGGGTGGCCTCCGGACGTCGTGTCCTCCGGCCTGACAGTTCGATCGTCGACCGAGGTACCAGCGGCAGACCCTGATCCGTCTCGATCTGTCGCCACTGCCTCCTGCGGTCGAACTCCCTCAGCTGCCTCGCAGGTCCACTTCCATGGTGCTCCTCCGCGGGCCGTCGCACCAGGGTTTTCCGCTGCGAAATCGGGCGAATCTGGCCATTGGTCCGGGTTCGTTCGTCGCTGCCTGCCGCTGCCTGCCGCTGTCCGTGGCTGTCCGTGGCTGCTGGTGGCTGTCCGTCGCCGTCCGCCGTCGTTCGCCGCTACCGCAGCGCGTCCTTGCGCAGGAACCGCTTCAGCCGCTGCCACGGCCAGGTGTTGATCACGTCCTCGGTGGTCAGCCAGGCCCGTTGGGCGGTGCCGATCCCGTACCGCGGGTAGGCAAGGTGGCCGGTGGCGTGGGCGTCGCTGTCGATCGAGAACTTCACGCCGAACCGCTTCGCCCGCAGGGCGTCCTCGTCGCGCAGGTCGAGCCGCTGCGGAGAGCTGTTGATCTCGATCGCGGTGCCGGTCCGGGCGGCCGCCTGGAAGACGGCGTCCAGGTCGACGTCGATCGGCCCGCGCCGGCCGATCCGCCGGGTGGTGAGGTGGCCGATGACGTGCACGTGCGGGTTCTCGCAGGCGCGGATCAGCCGGCGGGTCTGGGTGGCCCGGTCGGCGCCGAAGTGCGAGTGCACGGAGGCCACGCAGACGTCGAAGCCGGCCAGGAACTCGGCGGGCCAGTCCACCCCGCCGTCCGGGCCGATGTTCAGCTCGGTGCCGTGCAGCAGCCGCATCCGCTTGTGCCGGCCGGCGAGTTCACGCAGCTGCTCACGCTGCGCGAGCATCTTCTCGTCGGTCATCCGCTGCATGACCAGGTCGGGCGCGTGGTCGGTCACCGCGAAGTACGCGTAGCCGCGGGCGGCCGCCGTGTCGATCATCTCCTCCAGGGTGGCCAGCCCGTCGGTGAGGTCGGTGTGGGTGTGCAGGTCGCCGCGCAGGTCCGCCTCGGTGACCAGCTCCGGCAGTTCGTCGCGCAGCGCGGCCTCGACCTCGCCCCGGTCCTCGCGCAGTGGCGGCGCGATCCACGGCAGTCCGAGCGCCGCGTAGACCTCCTCCTCGGTGGCCGAGACGACCTTCCGGCCCTCGCGCTCCCCGGACCCCGCCCCGTCGCCGGTCGCGTCCTTCGTCTTCGGCCCGCCCTTCCCGGCCGGCTTGCCCTGCGCCTCGCCCTTCGCGCTCTGCTTGCCCTTCGCGTCGCCGACGGCCTCGAACAGCCCGTACTCGGAGAGCTTCAGGCCGGCCCGGACGGCCATGGTGCGCAGCTTGATGTTGTGCGCCTTGGAGCCGGTGAAGTACACCAGCGCCGCGCCCCAGTCCTCCTCGGGTACCACCCGCAGGTCCACCTGGAGGCCCTTCGTCGTGCGCACCGAGGTCTTGGTCGGGCCCCGCGCGATCACCTCGGCCACGGAGGGGAGTTCGGTGAGCGCGGTCATCAGCGGCTCGGAGTCCTCGGCGGTGGCGAGCACGTCGATGTCGCCGACGGTCTCGCGCATCCGGCGCAGCGAACCCGCGTACGTGCAGCGGGTGCAGCCCGGCACGGCCGTGATCGCCGCGACGATCTGCTCGGCCTGGTCGGTGGCCGCGTCGAGCAGGGTCCGCCCGCCGGACTGCCGCATCAGCTCGATGCCGTGCAGGATCTTCTCGCCGCTGCGCTCGCCGAACCCGGCCACCTCGCTCAGCCGGTCCGCGCGGATCGCCTCGGCGAGCTGGTCGACGGAGGCGATGTCGAGGTCGCGGTAGAGCGCCAGGGCGCGTTTGGGGCCCACGCTGGGGACGGCCATCATCTCCCGCACCCCGGCCGGGATCTTGGCGCGCAGTGTCTCCAGGGCCTCCATCCGGCCGGTGGCGAGGTACTGGGCGACCTTCTCGGCGGTGGACTTCCCGACGCCGGGGATCTGCTGCAGGCCCTTGAGGTCCAGGCCGGCCACGTCCTCCGGGTAACCGCCGACGGCGCGGGCGGCCTTCTCGTAGGCGCGGGCCCGGAAGGCGTCGCCGCCGGTGATCGAGATCAGGTCGGCGTACTCCTGGAGCAGCTCCTGGACCTGGTCGTTGAGCCGGGTCATGGGGTCAGTCTAGGTTCGGCCGGCTGATCGGGCCGGGCGGGCGGACCTGGTGGGTGGGCCGACCGGGGCGGGGGCCGCGAGCCGGGGTCCGGGGCGGTGACCCGGGGGAGCGGTGGGGCCGAGGGGCGCGTGCCGGTGGCGGGTACGGCCCCGCCGGTCGGCCGGGGCGCGTACCCGCCGACCGGCGGGGTGCGGGGTCCGCCTTGTGTTCACGCGCCGGATTGTCACCCGGGTGGCGGGGGCGCAGGCTAGGCGGAGGGGCCGGGAACGCGGGCCCTGTCCGGCCTGCCGCGCGTCGTCGCGGCGCTGGCCCGTGACGTACGAGGGGCAGGGCGATGGCACGCGGGAAGCTCTGGGGCTACGTCGCCTCGGGCGCCAGGTTGTTCGGCGTGTTCGGCGGCCCGGGCGGGCCCGGGCCGGCCGGTGGTGCCGGTGGCGGCTCCGGTGGATCCGGCGGCTTCGGCCGTGGCGCGGACGGCGGTGCCGCGGACGGCCCGGGGCGGCCGCCGCAGGGCGTGATGGCCGCGCCGCGGGCGCTCTCCCGGCCCGAGCTCGAACGGGTGGGCTGGACGGACCGACCGGCGGGCTGCGGCCCGCAGGCGCAGCACGTGCGGGTGGGCGAGGTGGTGCAGCGGGTGCTGCGGGGCGGCGGCCGGGCGGCGTCGGTCACGGTGCGGGTGCCGGACGGCCTGCCGGTGGTGGCCGCGGATGCGCGGCGGCTGGAGTCCGCGCTGGCCGGGCTGGTCGATCACGCGATCCGGCGCAGCCCGTTGGGTGACCGGGTGCTGGTCCGCGCCGAGGCGGTGGTGGACCGGAGCGGGGGCGGGGCGGCCGCGGCCACGGGTGGTGCGGCGGCGGACCGGGCGTGGGTGGAGCTCAGGGTGGTGGACCGCGGGGCCAGCGAACTCCCCGAGGCGCGTGCCTGGTTGCTCGCCGGCCTGCGGTCGGACGGTCCCGTCGGTCCCGTCGGTTCTGGCGGTCCCGTCGGTCCGGCCGGGCCGGGGGGTGCCGTCGGGGCGGGTGGCTCGGCGGGGCGCGGGCTGGTCCGTGCGGCGGGCGGTCGGCTGGCGGTCGAGCAGACCCCGGGCGGCGGTCTGACCGTGGTCCTGATCCTGGCGGTCGCCCGCGACTGACCGCGACTGACCGCGACTGACCGCAGCCGAGCGCGGCCGGCCCGCCGCCCTTCCGCCCGTCCACTTCCCGTCGGCCCGTTTCCTGCCCTCCCGGTCCGCCGGGACCGCAAAGTCTTCTTTGCAAAAACTCTTTGCGAAGGAGTCTTTGCGGTTCTAGGCTGCTGCCATGACCGAACCGCAGAAGTGGCAGCACGGCCCGGAGCCGCAGACCGACGTCGTCGTCCTGGACGCCAAGGGCCTGCGCGCCCTGGCCCACCCGGTGCGCGTCCAGCTGGTCGGGCTGCTGCGCCGCCACGGCCCCTCCACGGCGACCAGGCTCGCCGAGCGGATGGGGCTGACCTCGGGCGCGACCAGCTACCACCTGCGCCAGCTGGCGGCGGCCGGCTTCGTCGCGGAGGATCCCGAGCGGGGCAACGCCCGCGAGCGCTGGTGGAAGCCGCTGCACCAGACCACCTGGTGGGCCGACCGGGACTTGGCCGACGAGGAGCCGGAGGCCGCGATCGCCTACCTGCGCTCGATCGTCGCCGCGAACGCGCTGACCACCCAGCGCGCGCTGAACGCCTTCGAGACCATGCCGCAGGAGTGGCGGCGCTCCTTCGACTTCAGCGACTGGGGTCTGCTGCTGACGCCGGAGGAGGCGCGCAGCCTCGCCGGTGAGGTGGCGGAGGTGATCGGTCGCTACCGCCGGTCCGACGCACGGGACACCGCACCCGACGGCGCGGAGCGGGTCGCGGTGGTGCTGCAGGTGCTGCCCGACCCCGAGGGCGGACCGGACGACGACGCTCAGGCCGGTGCGGCCGCGACGGGTGAGACGGGTGAGACGGAGGACCGGGCATGACCACCACCACCTCGGTACAGCCGCCGCGGGCCGCTGCTCCGCGCAGCATCCGGCCGCTGGCGGGCGTGCTCGGAGCGATGGCGATCTCCCTGACGGGGACGCGGGTCTCGGCCATCGCGTTACCCTGGTTCGTCCTCGCCACCACCGGCAGCGCCACCATGACCGGTGTCGTCGCCTTCGTCGAGATGACGCCGTACGTCCTGGTCAAGGCCCTCGCCGGACCGGTCATCGACCGGCTGGGCCCACGGGTCGTCTCCTGGACGACGGACGCGGCGAGCGCGGTGGCCGCGGGCCTGATCCCGCTGCTGCACGGCCTGGGCCTGCTGCCGTTCTGGCTGCTGCTCGCCCTGGTCGGGCTGGTCGGCGCGGTCCGCGGCCCGGGGGACTTGGCCAAGGAGGTGATGGTCCCCGACGCGGCCGACCGGGCCCGCATACCGCTGGAGCGCGCGACCGGCCTGGCCGGGGTCACCGAGCGGCTGGCCTCCACGGTCGGCCCGGCGGTCGGTGGCGGGCTGATCGCCCTGCTCGGCCCGATGGCCGGTCTGACGGTCAACGCGGTCGCCTTCGCGCTCGGCTCGGTGGTCATCGGGCTCGCGCTGCCCCGCGGCATGGGGCGGGCGGCGGCCGCGCCGGAGCCGGCGGGCGGGAGCGGCCGGGCGGAGGCCCAGCCCGGGTACTGGCAGATGTTCCGCGAGGGCTTCGCCTTCCTGCGCAGCGAGCCGCTGATGCTCACCGTGATCGTGATGATCGGCGTGACCAACCTGCTCGACGCCGGGTTCATGACGGTCCTGGTCCCGGTGTGGGCGCAGGAGTCCGGCGGCGGCCCGGCCGCCATCGGCCTGACCGGCAGCGCGTGGGGCATCGCCGCCGTCTGCGGCAGCCTGATCGCGGCGGCCGTCGCCCACCGGCTCCCGCGCCGGACGGTCTTCTTCGCCGGCTTCCTGCTGTGCGGAGCCCCAAGGTTCCTCGTCCTGGCGCTGGACGTGCCGATGGGCGTGGTGCTCGCGGTCTTCGCGGTGGGGGGCTTCGGCTCCGGCTTCCTCAATCCGATCCTCGGGGCGATGACGTTCGAACGCGTCCCGCGGCACCTGCTCGGCCGCGTCGGCGCCCTCGGCGACTCCCTGGCCTGGGCCGGCATCCCGCTCGGCGGCCTGCTCGCCGGCACCGCCGTCGCCCTCTCCGGACTGATACCCGTGCTGTTCGTGTGCGGTGGCCTGTACTTCGCCACCACCGCGCTCGCCGGACTGCGACCCGAGTGGCGCGACATGGACCGCCGCCGCGGCCACGGTCCGGCCCCCGAACCCGCTCCCGAATCCGCCGCCGTGCCCGCGTCCGGACCCGCGTCCGGACCCGCGCCCGGATCCGAACTCACCTCCGCACCTGCCGAGCCCGCGCGACCGACCGTGGCGGTGTAGCGCCCGGTCCGGTGGCGGCGGGCACCCGGGTCACGGAGCACGTGGACGTGGCGCGGCCGTGCCATCGCCGCGCCCGGCCGCGCCCGGCCGAGGTCGCTCAGAGCCGCTGCCGGCCGACGTCGGTGGGTGGTGGCGGGTGAGCGGTCCAGTGGAGGAGGAGAACGCTGGCGACGGCGGCGAGGGCGCACCAGGTGGAGACGAAGGCCAGCCGCCACAGGAGGGCGCAGACGAGGGCGCCGGCGCCGGTGAGGAGGCCGAGCCGGCGGAGCAGGCGGTCGTGGCTGAGGAGGAGCGGGCCGATGGTGGCGAGCAGGTAGCCGGTCAGGAGAAGGACCGGGTGGGGAACGCCGATCGCGTACCCGAGGGTGTGGCCGTGGTCGGTGGCGGTCACCGGGCCGCTGGCGACGGCAACGGCAAGCGGGGCGGCCACCAGCAGGCCGAGGAGGAGGAACGGGCGCAGGTGCCGCCGGCGGTCCGGCTCACGGGTCGCGTGGAGGACGCCGGCCGGGACGAGGACGGGGAGCAGCGGCAGCGCGATCACCGCCCAGGCGGTGCGCGCCCAGCCGGCCGGTCCGGCGGGCAGCCCGCCCTCGACGCCGGACCAGACGGCGGCCTCGACCAGCTGGTGCACGCCCAGGACGAGCGGGAGCGAGGCGAGCAGCAGGCGTTCCGGCCGCCCGGCACGAGCCGTGCGGACCAGGCAGAGCATGCCGATGCCCGACACCACCCCGCCGGCGATCAGGTCCGCCTGCGCGCTCCAGCACATTCCGCCGCCGCCGATCCGATCCGCGCTGTCCGCCGCCGGTTCGCCGCAGGTCCGTCGCTGCCCGGCCGGCTACCGGGGGCCGCCGGGGCCGGGGCCGGGGGTGTCGTCGGTGCCGCGGTTCGGCCGGTCGCGGCCCTCCGCCTCGGTCACGGTCTCGGTCACGTTCTTCGAGGCGTCGGCGGGCGCCGGCTTCTCCACGGCCTTCCCGTCGTCCTCCTCGACGTCCACGTCCTCCGGGAGTTCGCCGAAGGTCTCCAGGAGATCGCCGGTGGTACCGGGCATGGCGGGGTGGCGGCCGATCACGATGACGCCGATGACGATGGCCATCAGTCCGACGGACTCCCAGGCCAGCGCACCGGGGGTGACCCGGAGGCGGTCGCCGAGGAAGCCCACCGCGCACGCGATGCCGGTGACCGGCTGGGCCGCCGTCAGCGCGGGCAGGGACATCCGCAGCGGTGCGGCCTCGAAGGCGCTCTGCACCAGCAGCAGGCCGACCACGCCCGCCGCCACCACCGCGTACGGCTGCCAGCTGCGCAGCACGGCGTCCAGCCCGTCGTGGTCGAGGCGTTGGGTGGTGGTCCGGGTGAGTGCGTCCTGGAGGCCGTAGAGCAGGCCGGCGGCCAGGGCCAGCAGGGTGGCCTCCTCGAACAGCGGCAGCTTGCGGGCGAGTGACACCAGGAGCAGGGTCAGTCCGGTCACCGTGCCGACCACCAGCCAGTGCCGCAGCTCGCCGGCCGGTGGACCGCCGCCGGTCGGGCGGCCGGCCACGATGAACGCGGTCACGCCGAGGCCGAGCAACAGGACCCCGGCCCAGCCGGAGCGGCCGAGGCTCTGGCGGGTCAGCATCCGGGACAGCGCCATGGCGAACAGCAGGTTGGTGGCGAGCAGCGGTTCGACCAGCGAGACCTCGCCCTGGTTGAGGGCGAGCGCGGAGAGGATCAGTCCGCTGACCATGAAGCCGGTGCCGAGCAGCCACTCGGGCATCCGCAGCAGGTCGAGCAGCAGTCGCCAGTGCAGCAGGTCGGCACGCGGCGCCCGCTGTGCCGCGTGCTGCTGGAGGACGAAGCCGAGGCCCAGGCAGCAGGCGGCGCTGAGTGCGAGGAGGAAGACCACCACGGAGGGACCACCTGAACGTCGCTGCCGGCGCCGCACCGGCGGTCCATCGCCCGACTGCGGTCGCGGCGCGCTGTCGCCAGCCTACCGCCGGGGCGGGGCGCCGACCCGCGGGACGCGGCCGCGCTTGCCGCCTTGGGCGGAGCGGGCGCACGCTGGTGTGAGCAGCCGCCACGGGCTCTGCATCCGTGCCGGTCTGACCAGGCAGGACGGGGGCCGGTGCCAGGAGGTGTGGCATGCACAACCAATGGGACGTGGAGCTGAGCTTCGAGGAGGACGGCGTCCACACGGGGTGCGAGGCGAGACTGACCGGGGCGAGGGCGCCGGGTCTCAGCGCGCACGGTGAGGCCGTCAAGAGCGCCGACGACCGCCCGCTCGCCCGGATCGGCGAGGAGGTCGCTGCCTCCCGCGCGCTGGAGGAACTGGCCCACAAGCTGCGGGCGCAGGCCACCGGGGAGATCGAGGACGAGGGCCGCCGGCCCGGTTACCTGATCTACTGACGGGAGCCGCCCACCGGCGGCGGCCACGGACATCGGGAGAGCCGGCCGTCAGGATCCGACGGACCGCCAAGGGGCACCGGGGCCGCGGACGGCGCGGCCCCGGGTGGGTGCCTCGGTGGGGTTCGTCGGGGCGATCGGGCCGCGGTCCGGCGCAGTCGGCGGGCAGCGTGGCGCACCGCGGGCCGTAACGGGCCGGGGCCCTTGGCGGGGTCGGTCCTCGGGTGCGCGTCCCTCGGGTGCGCGTCCCTTGCGTGTGCATCGCTCGCGTGTGCGACGCTTGGCGTCGCTTGTGTGTGCGCCGGGGCATGTCGAACGCCTGACCGTGGGCGGCGTGGCCCGGTGCGTGGTCAGGTCCAGGACCAGGGCCGGGTCGGGGGCAGCGGCCAGGCGGGCGGGGCCGGGACGGGGCCGGTGGTGATCGGCGAGCCGGCGTCGGCTCGGCCGCTGAGCCAGGCGAGCAGGCGGTGGGCGGGGGCGGTGACGGCGGGGCCGGTCGGGGTGAGCGTCCAGCGGCGGTCCAGGTCGGGGCCTCGACCCGGCTGAGCGGGAAGTCGCGGGCGGCCAGGGCGGTGAGGGTGTCGTCCAGGGCCCAGGACACGTAGGCGGCGGGCCAGTCGGCCGGGGCGTAGCCGGCGGGCCTGGTCGGTGTGGTGGGTCTCCGGCTCCCGCCAGCAGCGGTGGAGGGTGAACCAGGCCGGGTGCGGCCGGTCGGCCAGCGGCGTCACCGTCGCGTTCCACGCCTCGGCCGGCATGGACCGGGCGTCCGCGAGCAGGCCGGCGAGGGAGTCGTGCAGGTCGGCGGTGAGTTCGGCGGCCGGGCGGGCTGCGCCGGCCGCGACGGCGCGCGCCAGGCCGGCGTCGGAGCGCGGCGTCGGCTCGGCACCGGTGCGGGCGACGGCGAGCAGGCGGCGGTAGGCGTCGGCGCTGAGGGCGACGTGGGTGACGACGTGTGCGCGGGTCCACCCAGAAGGGCGGAGCGGGCGCGTAGCTCCTCGTCGGTGAGGGCACCGCGGGTGGCGGCGAGCCGGGCGCCGGAGCGGCCGAGTTCGTCGAGGAGGCCGGCGCGGGTGAGGTGCCGGGGCGGGGGCATGAGGACGAGCGTGCCCGATGGCCACCGGCCGGTCCACGGCCGGCCCGGCGGGCTGTCAGGGGCCTGGCCGGCCCAGCACGTTGCGGCAGTGCGCCCAGGCCGGGTCGGACAGCAGCGGGCGCCAGCGGGTGAACAGGACGAGCAGGTCCGCGCCGTGGCGGGCGCGGAGCTCGGGGCTGATGGCGGCGATGTCCAACTCGTTGGCTGCGGTGAGCTCGGCGAAGTCGCGACGTACCGCCAGGCTCGGCCGCAGTCGGGCACCGGTGAACCGGTCGACGAACGGGCCGGCTTCCTCGGTCAGTTGGCCGTAGGAGGCGGCGCGGTCGCAGGAGGCGTAGAAGTGGACCAGCGCCTCGGCCTCGGTGCCGATCGCCTCGACCAGCTCGGCCCGGCGTCCGAGGTCCAGGAGGGCGACCGGGAAGCCGTCGGTCCCGTAGAAGGCGTGACAGAGGCCGGCCGACACCAGCGCAGGGCGCGCGCCCCACGAGGCGAGCAGGGCACTGACACGCCGCAGATGCGCCAGCAGCGTGCCGCCGGGGTGCTCGATCCCCTCGGCTCCCGCCGCCCGCAGCATCGCGAACGCTTCCGCGGTCATCTCGGCCCACCCCTTCGAACGGTCCTCGGAACGCTTCTCGACGGTGTCCGTCGGTGTCCGTCCGATCGATCGTAGGGGTGGTCGGCGGTTGGGGCTGCCTGGGGTGGCGTGTTGGTCGGGGGAATCCGGTGAGGGAGTGGGAGGGGTGGTGGAGGGGGCGGGTGGTCGGTGGTCGGGGGGCTGCCTGGGGTGGTGTGTCGGTCAGGGCTGTTCGGTGAGGAAGCGGGTGAGGTGGTGGTTGACCTCGGGGGCTTGGGCCATGGGGAGGTTGTGGTGGGCGGCGTCGGGGAGGACGGTGACGGTGGCGTCGGGGAGGGCCTTTCGCGCCAGGCCGGCGACGCGGCCCGCGTCGTGGGTGCGGCTGCGTCCGGCGAGCAGCACGAGGGTCGGGGCGGTGAGGGCGCGCAGCCGCTCGGGGGTCGGGCGGGGGCCGGTGACGGGGCGGGTGGCGGGGAAGCCGGCGTGGCCGAGGGCGAACAGCTCGCGCCAGGCGGGATCGAGGCCGGTGCCGCCGGTCTCCCAGTCGAGGAAGGAGCGGGCCTTGCGGGCGGTGCGTGGCGGGAGGAGGAACGGAAGGGCGCGCAGCAGGTAGCCCGGGCGGAACCCGGCGAAGCACTGGGTGGGGTCGAGCAGCGCGAGGCGGCGGATGCGCGCCGGGGCGTGCAGCGCGTACTCCAGGGCGATCCACCCGCCGTAGGAGTGCCCACAGAGGTCGGCCTCGGAGACGCCGAGGCCGTCGAGGACCGCGTCCAGCCAGCCCAGCAGGCCGGACACGCCGTCGAGCCGTGTGCCGTCGAGGACGCTGCGGCCGGGGTCGCCGATCAGGTCCACGGCGAGCACGCGGTGGCCGGCGGCCGCGAGCGGGCCGACGTTGGCGAACCAGCCGGTGGAGGTGGCGCCGCCGCTGTGCAGCAGGACCAGCGGGCGGCCGTCGCGGGGGCCGCACGCGTTGACCCGCGTACTGCCGTGCGGCGTACGGACGGTGAGGGCCTCGGCGGGGACGGGCCAGCGGGCGAGGACGGCGTCGTAGGCGGCGAGGAAGGCGTCGGACGCGGCAGCGGGCTGGCCGGAGCCCCGGGTCTTTCCGGTGCTCGCGGTGGCGCCGGCGGTCTTGGCGGTGCGTGCTGACATGATGCCCTCCGGTGAGTGGCGAATTAGCTCGCTGAACAATAATCTCGCTGAGCGAGAGAATAATCGCACGGGACGTGCCAGGGGAAGGACGACAGGGTGGACGAATCCGCGGAGCCGATGCAGCTGGTCCACCTGCTGCGCGGACTGACCGTCGAACTCGATCTGTTCGGGGCCGAGTTCGCCGGTCGGCACGGGCTGCACCCGACCGACCTACGGGCGCTGATCCACCTGCTGGACGCCGCCCGGGCCGGGACGGTGGTGACCCCCGGCCGGCTGGGCGAGGCGCTGCGGCTCAACTCGGCGGGCACCACCGGCCTGATCGACCGGTTGGAGCGGCTCGGCCTGATCCGCCGCGAGCGCGATCCGGCGGACCGCCGGAGGGTCCGGTTGCTGGTGGAGGACCGCGCGATGGAGCTCGGGCAGGCCTTCTTCGGCCGTCTGATCGCCGATCTGGTGGCGGCGATGGGACGCTTCGACGCGGCCGAACTGGCGACGGCACGGCGGTTCCTGCTGGCCATGACGGACGTGGTGGCCGCCGCGCGCGAGGAGTGACCGGAGCCCGAGCGCTGGGCCGGCCGCGAGCGGTGAGCGCGTGGCCGGCCGCGAGCGGTGAGCGCGTGGCCGCGGGTCGGTCAGGCCGGGCCGAGTGCCCAGCTGACCGCCGAGAGCGTCGCCATCGAGGCCAGGGTGGACCAGAGGATCGAGTCCCGGGCCAGTGCGGTGCTCTGACCGTATTCGCGGGCGTAGACGAACACGTTCTGGGCGGTCGGCAGGGCGGAGAACAGCACCACGGTGAGCAGTTGGTGTGCCGGCAGGTGGAGGAGGAACGCGCCGACGGCGAACGCGCCCAACGGCTGGATCAGCGTCTTCACCGCGACCGCCACCCCGACTTCCGCGTACCGGGCGACCTTGCTCGGGATCGGTCCGGCCGTGGTCGGGCTGAACGGGGCAGGGCTGCTAGGGATCGGTCCGGCCGTGGTCGGCCCGGCCGGGGCCGGGCCGCTTGGCGCCGGGCCGCTCGGGGCCGGCGGGATCGCGGCCGGACGGTGGTGCAGCGACAGGCCGAGCGCCACCAGGGCGGTCGGCACGGCGGCGCCACCCAGCAGTTCGCAGGAGCGGTTCAGTTCGGCCGGCAGGTGCCACCCCGTCGCGGAGACCACGGCTCCGAGCGCGGCCGCCAGCAGGATGGGGTTGCGCAGCGGCAGGGTGAGCGCCGCGCGCCGGCCCGCGCGCCCGGTGTCCAGGACGGTCAGCGCGAAGGGCGTCACCAGCAGGGTCTGGAACAGCACCACCGGGGCGACGAACGAGGCGTCGCCCAGGACCTGCAGGGCGACCGGGATGCCCAGGTTGGCGGAGTTGACGTAGCCGGCCGCCATCCCGCCGATCGCCCGCTCCGCCGGGCCCCGGCCGAAGAACCGGTGGGCGGCGAGCACCCCGAGGGCGACCGCGAGTGCCGTCCCGGCGGCGAACGCCAGCATCGACGGATTGGCGAACCGGTCCAGCGGGGTGCGGCCGATCATCAGGAGGAGCGCGGCCGGCATCGCCACGTGGAACACGAACCGGCTCAACACCGCCTCCGCGTGCGGCCCGAGCAGCCCGCTGCGGCCGACCAGGTAGCCCACTCCGGTCAGGGCCCAGATCGGGGCGAAGCCGGAGAGCAGCGGATGCAGGCTGGGCATGGGTCCTCGGATCGCTCGGGCTCGCCGGGGCCGGGATGCCGACGCGGCGGTGCCGGGTCGCCGGCACGGACGGGTGGCACGGGGGTCCGCCCGGGCCACGCCGCATCCAATCAGACGCGGGCGCGCGGCCTACCATGGCCCGGTGGACTACTTGAGCCTGGCCGAGGTGGAGACGATCGCGCGCGCCGCTCACGAGGGGCAGGTCGACAAGAACGGCCGGCCGTACGCCGAGCACCTGGCCGCGGTGGCGCACGGCGTGGCCGAGCGCGGCGGGAGCGAGGAGCAGATCGCGGCGGGTTGGCTGCACGACGCGATCGAGGACGACGCGCTCACCCGTGAGTGGCTGGCGGCGGCCGCGCTCTCCGGGACGACCAAGGCGATCGTCGACGCCCTCACCAAGCGCCCCGGCGAGCCGCTGGAGGAGTACACCGCCCGGATCCTGGCCACGCCCGGGGCGCTGCTGGTCAAGCAGGCCGACCTCGCCCACAACGCGGACCCGGCGAGGCTCGCCTCCCTGGACGCCGCGACGGCGGCACGGCTGGCCGAGAAGTACCGGCGGACGCGCGAACTGCTCGGCCTGGAAGCGGGCTGACTCCCCGCGGGGGCAGGCGCGGATCCCGCGCGGATCCCGCCCGGATCCCGTGCGAACGTCGGGGAGGATCAGCCGCGGATCCGGCGCGGATCCGGCGCGGTGCGGGACGACGGGCGAGAGGGCCCGGGCCCGCGGAGCGCGCGTGCCCGGGCCCTCTCGGTCACCCCGGTTCTCCCTGTCCGATCCCCGGGGTGAGGGGGGACAGTGGTCGACGGACGCGGTGGCTCACGTGGCCGGCCCGGCGCCGCCCGGCCGTGGCCGGGGACCGGTGTTCAGCGGCGGTGCTGGCTCGCCAACAGGTGGCGGCTTAGTACCAGTGGTGGGTCTGCCAGAAGGACCAGGCGGCGTTCGGGCTGCCGTAGCGGGTGTTCATGTAGTCCAGCGCCCACTTGATCTGGGTGGCCGGGTTGGTCTTCCAGTCCGCACCGGCCGAGGCCATCTTGGAGCCCGGCAGCGCCTGGGCCAGGCCGTACGCGCCCGAGCTCGGGTTGGTCGCGGTCACGTTCCAGCTGGACTCGTGGGCGATGATCTGGCTGAACGAGGCGAGCTGGTTGGCCGGCACGATCTGGGCGGCGATGGCCTGCGGGGAGGCGGTCGCGGCCGAGGCGGTGGCGGGCATCAGACCGGCGCCCAGAGCGGTCAGACCGGCGGCGCCGGCAAGAAGAGCAGCGGAAGTGCGCATACGGAGCTTGAAAGCGGGCATGAAGAACAAGACCTCAATCGGGTTGGGCCGGAGTCACGCCCCGTCTCGACCGTGGCCGGACAGGGGCCGAAGCGGTCGCGGGGCGTGACTCGGCAGCTAGCCGCTTCCCGGCGGGACAGGAGCCGGGGCGGCTGACGACTGAGCCATTGTTGCCAGACCGGATCGGCCGTCGCCAAGACCCCCTGTTGACGATCCACCGTCGTAGCAGGGGGTCGTGCCGTGGAATCGAAGGGCGAGCCGCGGCGGCCTCGGTTGTGCCCGCTGACCTCGGGAAACGTGCTCGGAGCCGCCCGCGGCCCGGGCCCGTCCGGTCACCACTACCGGTCGTCGTGGCGGTCGATCGTGTGTGAGCGCACTCACCGGCGGGCCGCCGGGGCCGGTCACCGACCGGACGGTCACCACCACTACGGGTACAGACGATCTGAGAGCGGCACCACATCCGACGGGGCGCGGGTGCCCCGCCCGGCGGCCGACACCGTCCGCGTGGCGGCCCGCGCTACCCCAGCACGTCCCCCAGGCGGCGGTGGCGGGCGGCGCGGGCGGCGAGCAGGTCAGCCCGGCCGGTGGCGGTGAGGGCACCGAGGGAGGCGCCGATCGCCCCGCCGAGGCGGGCGCAGAAGGCGGCGGGCTCCTCGGCGGCGTCCGGTCGTTCCGGGATCACCGTGTCGACCAGGCCGACGGCGGCCAGGTCGTACGCGCCGATGCCCTGGGAGCGGGCCAGTTCGGGGGCGTGGTCGCCGTCCCGGTGGACGATGGCGGAGGCGCCCTCGGGCGGGAGCGGCGCGAGCCACGCGTTCTCGGCGGCGAGCACCCGGTCCGCGGGCAGCAGGGCCAGCGCGCCGCCGCCGGCCCCCTGGCCGAGCAGCACCGCGAGGACGGGCGTGCGCAGCGCGAGCAGGGTGGTCAGGCAGTGCGCGATCTCGATCGCGATGCCGTCCCGCTCGGCCTGCGCGGACAGTTCGGCGCCGGCCGTGTCGACCACGGTGACCAGCGGAAGTGCGAGTTGCTCGGCGAGCCGGGCGGTCCGGCGGACGGCGCGCAGGTCGGCGGCGGTGAACGGGCGCTCCCGGTCCGCCGTCTGCCGCTGCTGCCCGACCACCAGCGCGGGCCGGCCGTCCAGCACCGCGAGCGCGCGCACCAGCGCGCCGTCCCGCCCGCCGGGCGCGTCCAGCAGGACCAGCTCCCCGGCGGCGCGGCGCAGCAGTTCGCGCGTCCCCGGGCGGTCGGGGCGGCGGGTGCGGCGGACGGCGTCCCAGGTGTCGGGGCGGACGTCGGGCGCGGCGGTCGGCGACCCGTCGGGAGCGTCGACGGTCCGCACGTCCGCGGTCCGCACGTCCGCGGCCCGCGCGTCGGCGGCCCGCGCGTCGGCGGTCTGCGCGTCGGCGGTCTGCGCGTCCGCGGCCCGCGCGTCGGCGGCCCGCGCGTCGGCGGTCTGCGCGTCCGCGGCCCGCGCGTCGGCGGCCCGCGGGTCCAGGGTCAGCACGGCGAGCGACCGCCGCAGCACCTCGCGCAGTTCGGCCGGTGCGACCACCGCGTCCACCAGGCCGTGCCCGGCCAGGGTCTCGGCGCGCTGGACGTCCGCGGGCAGCTCGACGCCGCGCAGTTCCTCGTACACCCGGGGCCCGAGGAAGCCCAGCCGGGCGCCCGGTTCGGCGAACACCAGCTGCCCGAGCGTCCCCCACGAGGCGAAGACGCCGCCCATGGTGGGATTGCGCAGGTAGGTGAGGTACGGCAGCCCGGCCGCCCGGTGCGCCTGGACGGCGGCGGTGATCCGGAGCATGCAGAGGAAGGCCGCCGAACCCTCCTGCATCCGGGTGCCGCCCGAGACCGGCAGCGCGACCAGGGGCAGCCGCTCGGCGGTGGCCCGCTCGACGGCCCGGGTGATCCGCTCGGCCGTGGCCACCCCGATCGACCCGCCGAGGAAGCCGAACTCGGACGCCACCAGGGCCACCGCCCGGCCGTCGAGCAGCCCGACGCCGGTGACCACCGCCTCGTCCACCCCGGTCCGGTCCCGGGCCCGGGCCAGTGCCGCCCGGTAGTCGGCCTCGGCGGGTTCCGCGCCGGGCGGTTCGTCCCAGCTCCGGTACGTGCCGGGATCGACCAGCAGGCCGATCAGTTGACGAGCCGTCAGAGAAGTTCCGGTGCCCACGTCCACCCCGCCAGCCGAGTCGCCCGCACAGACAAGATCCACTCTATGCGGCGACGGCGGGCGCGTCCCGGACCGGCGTCCGGATGTGACCGGGTCGACAGCCTCGGCAGCATCGACGGTGTCGGCGGTGTCGGCGGTGTCGGCGGTGGAGGTGCGTCGCCGGCCCCGGGGAGCGAGACGCCGGCCCCGGCCTCCCCCGCGCGGGGGAGAGGGGTCATGCCCGTGCGTGATCCGGACCGACGGGCGGACGCGGAAGCTGGGCGCATGACCACCACCACGACACGTCCCGTGCCGGCGCCCACGACGGAGCGGCCGGTGCCGGGTTGGGCCGAGCGGCTCGCCCGCGCCGTCCCGCTGCTCGGCCTGCCGGTCTGCCTCTGGCGGCTGCCCATCGGCTTCGGCTTCCAGATGGGGATGGTGCTGCCCCGGTCCTCCCAGCCGCTGTGGCTGACGGTGCCCTACGTCCTGACCCTCAGCCTGCTGTCCGAGGCCTTCGCCCTGCTCTGCTTCGGCCTGGTCCGGTGGTGGGGTGAGGTCGTGCCGGGCTGGGTCCCGGTGCTCGGCGGCCGGCGCATCCGGCCGAGCGTGGTGCTCGTGCCCGCCGCGCTCGCCGGGGTCGGCCTGGTGCTGCTCCTGGCCGACTGGGTGCTCTGCGCCTTCGGCATCGCGGGGTTCCACGACGTCGAGTACACCAACGGCTGGTGGCGGGTGCTCGCGATGGTGGTCAGCGGCCTCTTCGTGCTCTGGGCGCCGATGGTGGTGGCCCTGACCTACGCGTACTACCGGCGCCGTTGCGGCGTGGGCGCCGACACGGGTGCGCGCGGCTGAGCAGGCAGGTCGGCGTCGCCGGTCCGGGGACGGTTTGCGGCGGCCGGGGTGGCGCCGCGGTCCTCGGTGACGTCGCAGCCCGGCTCGACGGCGGTCACCCAGGCGTCGACGCGTTCCGGGGAGGTGCGGACGGCCCGGATCATCGCCTCGACCACGAGGAGCTCGTCAGGGTCGACGTGACGGCGGAGCTGCTCGACCGCTACTTCCTCGTACGGCATGGACAACTGCCAGAACAGCCGCATGAGGTACCGGCACTCCGGCTGCTCCCGGTCGTCCGCGAGGCGGTCGTGCAGCGCGGGCCGCACGCGTCGGCGCTGCGCCTCGTCGCGGAGGCCATGGGGGAGGTCGGTGCGGGACACGGCTGGACGCTTGGGCGTGTCTGCCGACTCGCCGGCGGGCGAACGGTTCCGACTGTCGGGCGGCCGCTGCCGAGGGGGGTCAGCGGGTTCCGGCCAGGACGGGCCCGGCGATCGGGGCGGCGGCACGGTCGTAGCGGGCGGCGACCAGGCGGGCGAGGGCGTCGTGGGTGCCGAGCGGGGCGCTGGTCCAGCGGGCGGGTGTGCCGGCCGCCCGGTCGGCGAAGAAGCCGGGGCCGAGGAGGTGGGTGGCGACGGCGACCCGGCGGTGGCCGGCGGCGTGCAGCGCCTCGACGGCCTCGCGCGGGGTCGGGCGGGCCGCCGACAGGTAGGCGGGGACGACGGGACGGCCGTCGGCCAGCCGTTCGGCGAGCAGGCGGGCCGTGCGGCGGGTGTCGGCGGCGGCCGCCGGGTCGGAGGAGCCGGCCGCGGCGAGCACCACCGGGCCGGCGCCGGGCGGGCGTCCGGCGGCGGCGAGCCGGTCGGCGAGGACGGTGGCCAGCAGCGGGTCGGGGCCCAGCGCGGGGGCGAGCCGGACGTGCGGCAGCCGGGCGGCGGCCAGCGCGCCGGGGACGTCCACGCGCAGGTGGTAGCCGGTGCCGAGCAGCAGCGGGACGAGGACGGCTGGCTCGCCGTCGGACAGGCCGCCCAGCGCCTCGGGCAGGGAGGGCGTGGCGAGGTCCAGGAAGCAGCAGCGGACGTCGAGTTCGGGGCGCTGCGCGCGGACCCGGTCGAGCAGCGCCCGCGTCGCGGCGACGCCGGCCGGGTTCCGGCTGCCGTGGCCGACGGCGATCAGCACTGGCCGGCCGTCGGCACCCGGCGGCCCGCCCACGGGCCCACTCGTCGGCCCGCCCACGGGCCCACTCGTCGGCCCGCCCACGGGCCCACTCGTCGGCCCGCCCACGGGCCCACTCGTCGGCCCGCCCACGGGCCCACCCGGCGGCCCGCCCGCGGACACCGGCACCGGCCGGCCCGCGGGCCCACCCGCCCGCGCGCCCACCAGCCTTCCCGGCAGCCCGCCCATCAGCCGGCCGCCAGCCGGTAGCCGCGCTTGGGCACCGTGCGGATCAGCGCGCCGTGCGGCCCGAGTGCCGCCCGCAGGCGGCCCACGGCCGCCTCGACGGCGTGCTCGTCCGCCGTCGCGTCGGTCCAGGCGGTGCGGAGCAGCTCGGCGCGGCTGAGCACCCGGCCGGGCCGTTCGGCGAGCGCGCGCAGGACGGCGGCGCCGCGCGGGCTGAGCCAGTGGCTCTGGCCGTCGACCAGGACGGCGTTGCCCTGGAGGGTGAGCACCCGCCCGGCGAGCGCGACCTCCTGGCGGCCGCGGCCGGGCAGGGTCTCGGCGAGCAGACGCACCAGCGAGCCGAGCCGCCCGCGGTCGGGGAACACCACCGGCAGGCCGAGTTCGGCGAACGGCCGCGCGCACAGCGTGCCGACGCAGACCGGCAGGACGTCGGCGCGCAGCGCGTCCAGCAGGGGTTCGCGCAGCCCCTCGGCGGTGGCGGTCTCGATGAAGGCGGTGACCGCCGGGGCGCTGGTGAAGGTGAGGGCGTGCACCTGGCGCCGAACGGTCTGCTCGACCAGCCGTCGCACCGGCGCCGGGTCGTCCGGCGGCTCCCAGCGGTAGACCGGGACGGAGATCACCTCGGCGCCGCGCTCGCGCAGCGCCGCCGCGAAGGAGTCCAGCGGGATGCCGTGCTCCTGGACGGCGATCCGGCGGCCGGCCAGCGGGCGGGCGAGCAGCCAGGTGAGCAGTTCGCCGGTGGCCTCCGAACCGGGCGAGAAGCCTTCCCCGAGGCCGCTGGCCCGCACCGCGCCGGTGGCCTTGGGGCCGCGGCTCAGCACCACCGCCTCCCGGCAGGCGTCGGCGAGCGCGGCACCCCGGCCCCAGCCCTCGGCGGCGCTCATCCAGCCGCGCCAGCCGACGCCGGTGGTGGCGACCACGTAGTCCAGTGGTGCGGCCAGGCAGCGTTCGGTGGCCTTGCGCAGGGCCAGGTCGTCGGCGAGCGGGGTGATCCGCAGCACGGGGGCCTCGACCACCTGGGCGCCGCGCCGGGTGAGCAGGGCGACCAGCTCGTCGCGGCGGCGCGCGGCGGTGACGCCGATGGTGAAGCCGGTGAGCGGTCCCGGTTGCGCGCTGGGACGCGGGGCAGTCGTGGGGGAGGGTGCCATGGCCGCAAGGGTGCGATGCCCGCGTTACCCCCGGATTGCCCGCCCGTCACCCGCGGGTTAGCGAAACCCGCCGGCCTGTTACGGCTGATGTCCTGCGCCGCACCCCGTCCCGGCGGCGGCGTGAGCGACGCGTACCCGGCCCGCAACACGGGGGACCCGGCGGCGAAACCGTCTCCGGCGAGATTCCTCGGCATGACGACGACCACCGACACCCACTGCCCGTACTGCTCGCTGCAGTGCGGCATGCGGCTGCGCACCGGGGCCGGGCCGGACGCGGCCGGTGCGGAGGGAGCACCCGCCGAGGTGCTGGAGCGGCCCGACTTCCCGGTCAACCGGGGCGCGCTGTGCGGCAAGGGCCGGTCGGCGCCGGCCCTGCTGGCGCGGGACCTGCGGCTGACCGGTCCGCTGCTGCGCGACCGGCCGGGCGGGCCGCTGCGGTCGGCGGGCTGGGCGGAGGCGCTGGACCGGGTGGCCGAGGGCCTGGCCGGGGTCCGCGAGCGTCACGGCGCGGACGCGGTCGGCGTGTTCGGCGGCGGCGGGCTGACCAACGAGAAGGCCTACCAGCTGGGCAAGTTCGCCCGGGTGGTGCTGCGCACCGCCAACATCGACTACAACGGCCGGTTCTGCATGTCCTCGGCCGCGGCCGCGCACCGCCGGGCGTTCGGCCTGGACCGCGGACTGCCGTTCCCGCTCGCGGACATCCCGCACACCGGCTGCCTGATCCTGGTCGGCGGCAACCCGGCCGAGACGATGCCGCCCGCGCTCCGGTACTTCCGCGAACTCCGGGAGAACGGCGGCACGTTGATCGTCGTCGACCCGCGCCGCACCCGGACCGCGGCCGAGGCCGACCTGCACCTGCAGCCCCGGCCCGGCGGGGACCTGGCGCTGGCGCTCGGCCTGCTCCACCTGGTGATCGCCGACGGCCGGGTGGACGAGGAGTTCGTCGCCGCCCGCACCACGGGCTTCGACCGGGCGCGGGCCGCCGCGATGGCGCACTGGCCGGACCGGGTGGAGCGGCTCACCGGCGTGCCCGTCGCACAACTGCGCGCCGCCGCCGAGCTGTTCGGCGGCGCGGAGACCGGCATGGTGCTGACCGCACGCGGTCCGGAGCAGCAGAGCAAGGGGACGGACACCGTCGGCGCCTGGATCGACCTCTGCCTGGCCACTGGCAAGGCCGGCCGCCCGTACGCGGGCTACGGCTGCCTGACCGGCCAGGGCAACGGCCAGGGCGGCCGCGAGCACGGCCAGAAGGCGGACCAGCTCCCCGGCTACCGCTCGATCGAGGACCCGGCGGCCCGGGCGCACGTGGCCGGCGTCTGGGGCGTGGACCCGGGGGCGCTGCCCGGCGCGGGCCGCTCCGCCTACGAGCTGCTGGACGGGCTCGGGCAGCCCGGCGGCGCGAAGGCGCTGCTGCTGATGGGTTCCAACCCGGTGGTGTCCGCGCCGAACGCCGCCCACGTCACGGCCCGGCTGCGCGGGCTGGACCTGCTGGTCGTCGCCGACCTGGTGCTCTCGGAGACCGCTCGGCTGGCCGACGTCGTCCTCCCGGTGACCCAGTGGGCCGAGGAGGACGGCACCACCACCAACCTGGAGGGCCGGGTGATCCTGCGCCGCAAGGCGCTGGACCCGCCCGAGGGGGTGCGCAGCGAGCTCTGGGTGCTGCGCGAACTCGCCGCCCGGCTGGGCGTCGAGAAGGGCTTCCCGGTCGAGGCCGAGCCGGTCTTCGACGAGCTGGGCCGCGCCTCGGCCGGTGGGGACGCGGACTACGCGGGCATCAGCTACCGGCGGATCGCGGCGGAGGACGGCGTCTTCTGGCCCTGCCCGGACGACGAGCACCCCGGGACGCCGCGGCTCTTCCTGGACCGGTTCGCCACCCCCGACGGCCGGGCCCGGTTCGCGGCGGTCACCCACCGCCCGGCGGGCGAGGAGCCGGACCGCGACTACCCGCTGTACCTGACCACCGGCCGGGTGCTCGCCCAGTACCAGAGCGGCGCGCAGACCCGGCGGGTGGCGGAGCTGAACGCCGCCGCGCCCGGGCCGTTCGTCGAGCTGCACCCGCGGCTGGCCGCCCGGTTGGCCGTCGCGGAGGGCGACCTGGTCGCGGTGACCAGCCGGCGCGGCCGTGCGGTGGCGCCCGCCCGGGTCACCGACTCCATCCGCCCGGACACCGTGTTCATGCCCTTCCACTGGCCGGGCGCCGGACGGGCCAACACCCTGACCAACCCCGCGCTCGACCCGGTGTCCCGGATGCCGGAGTTCAAGCTCTGCGCCGTCCGCGTCGAGCGCGCCGGGGCCCCGGCGGAGGTGGCGTGATGACGACCGCGCAGGACGGCGGGACCGCGCATGACGGCGGGGCCGCGCACGACGGCACGGGGACCGCGCACGAGCACGCGACCACGCACGACGGCGGGATCCCGCACGACGGCAGGACCGCGCACGACCACAGGACCGCGCACGACCGCGGGAGCGCGCGGGAGCGCAGGATCGCGGTGGTCGGCGGCGGGATGGCCGCCGCCCGGTTCGCCGAGCGCTACTCCGCGCTGGGCGGCACCGGCCGGGTCACCGTCTACGGCGCCGAGGCCCGCACCCCCTACAACCGGGTGCTGCTCGCCGACGTGCTCACCGGCCGGTACGACGCCGAGGCGATCGCGCTGCCGCTGGGCGGGGCCGAACCGCGGCCCGGCTGCGAGGTGGTGGCGCTCGACGTCCCCGCCCGCACCCTCGGGCTCGCCGACGGCACCGTGGAACCCTGGGACGACCTGGTGCTCGCCACCGGCTCGAACCCGGTGCTGCCGCCCGTCCGCGGCCTGCGCCGCGCCGACGGCGGCGGCCTCACCGAGGGCGTCCACACCCTGCGCACGCTGGACGACTGCGGCCGGCTGGCCGACGACGCCGTCGGGGCCCGCCGGGCCGTGGTGATCGGCGGCGGGGTGCTCGGAGTGAGCGCCGCCCGGGCACTGGCCGCGCTCGGCGTGCCGACCGAGATCGTCCACCAGGGGCCCTATCTGATCGAGCGTCAACTCGACGCGCAGGCCGGCGAAGTGCTGCGCAACCGGCTGCTGGGCGTCGGCGTGGAGACCTACCCGGGCAACCGGGCCCGCGCGCTGCGCGGCGGAGCGCGGGTCACCGGCGTCGAGTTGGCCAACGGCTACCTGCTCGACTGCGACCTGGTGGTGCTCGCCTGCGGCACCCGGCCGCGCACCGCGCTCGCCCACGCCGCCGGACTCCCGGTCTCCACCGGGATCCTGGTGGACGACGCGCTCGCCACCGCCGCGCCCGGCGTGCACGCGATCGGCGACTGCGCCGAGCACCGCGGCACCGTCCACGGCCTGGCGCTGCCCGCCTGGGACCAGGCCGACGTACTGGCGCTGCGCCTGTCCGGCGCCGACCCGGACGCCCGCTACACCGGTTCCCGGCCGCCGGCCCGGCTCAGCACCGGCGGCCTGGAGTACGCGGCCTTCGGCGCCGTCGACGAGACCCTCGACCCCGGTCTGGACGTGCTGCGGCTCACCGACGCGACCCGCGGCAGCTACAAGAAGCTCGTCCTGCGCGGCGACCGGCTGGTCGGCGCGATCCTGCTCGGCGACCTGGCCGGCGTCGACGCCCTGGCCGAGGCCTGGCGGCGCGACGACCCGCTCACCGGCCACCCCCTGCACCTGCTCACCCCCTGACCCCCGGCTCACCCTCAACTCGCCACCCAGCACGACCCGAGGAGCATCGCGATGACAACCCACACGCCCGGCCGACCACGGGACCTCGTCCTCGTCGGCCACGGCATGGTCGGCCAGCGCTTCCTGGAGGCCTTCACCGAGCAGCCCGGTGCCGGGACCTGGCGGGTCACCGTGCTGGCCGAGGAGCCGCGCCCCGCGTACGACCGCGTCCACCTCAGCTCGCTGTTCGACGGGAAGACCGCCGAGGACCTCTCGCTCTGCCCGCCCGGCTTCCTCGCCGAGCACGGCATCGACCTGCGCCTCGGCGACCCGGTCACCGAGGTGGACCGCGCCGCCCGCGCCGTCACCACCCGCAGCGGGCGGCGGGTCCGGTACGACGCCCTCGTGCTGGCCACCGGCTCGGTGCCGTTCGTGCCGCCCGTCCCCGGCAAGGACGCGGCCGGGTGCCACGTCTACCGCACCATCGAGGACCTCGACGCGATCCGCGCCGACGCCGAGCGGGCGAAGACCGGCGTGGTGGTCGGCGGCGGCCTGCTCGGCCTGGAGGCCGCCGGCGCCCTGAAGGCGATGGGCGTGGCCACCCACGTGGTCGAGTTCGCCCCCCGCCTGATGGCCGTCCAGGTCGACGAGGGCGGCGGCGAGCTGCTCCGGCGCAAGATCGAGGACCTCGGCGTCACCGTCCACACCGGCGCCGGCGCCAGCGGCGTCGAGACCGCCGAGGACGGCCGGGTCCGCGCGCTGGCCCTCTCCGACGGCCGCGAACTCGCTGCCGACCTGGTGGTGTTCTCGGCCGGCGTCCGCCCCCGCGACCAGCTGGCCCGCGACTGCGAGCTGCCGGTCGGCCCGCGCGGCGGCATCGTGGTCGACGAGCACTGCCGCACCGCCGACCCGGCCGTGCTGGCCATCGGCGAGTGCGCGCAGACCGTGGACGGCCGGGTCTACGGCCTGGTGGCGCCCGGCTACCAGATGGCCGAGACGGCCGCCCGCACCCTGGCCGGCACCCCCGGCACCGGCTTCACCGGCGCCGACACCTCCACCAAGCTCAAGCTGCTCGGTGTCGACGTGGCGAGCTTCGGCGACCCGCACGGCACCGCCGAGGGCTCCCTCGACGTGCTGTACAGCGACAGCCGGCTCGGCGTCTACCGCAAGCTCGTGATCGGCGCCGACGGCGCGCTGCTCGGCGGCGTCCTGGTCGGCGACACCGAGGCCTACGGCACCCTGCGGCCGCTCTCGATGGCCGGCAAGCCGCTCACCACCCCGCCCGAGCAGCTCGTGCTGCCGGCCGGCTTCGCCGCCGCCGGACCGGTCGCGCTGCCCGACGACGCGGTGCTCTGCTCCTGCCACAACGTCACCCGCGGCGCCGTCCGGGCCGCCGTCCACGAGGAGGGCTGCGAGTCCGTCGCCGCCGTCAAGCAGTGCACCCGGGCCGGCACCGGCTGCGGCAGCTGCATCAAGCAGCTCACCACCGTCGTCGACGAGGAGCTCGCCGCCACCGGCGTCGCCAGCCGGACCGGTCTGTGCGAGCACTTCCGGCAGACCCGCGCCGAGCTGTACGAGATCGTCCGGGTCACCGGCACCGCCACCTTCTCCGAACTCCTCGACCGGCACGGCACCGGCGAGGGCTGCGAGGTCTGCAAGCCCACCGTCGCCTCCATCCTCGCCAGCCTCGGCGGCGGCCACATCCTGGACGGCGAACAGGCCGCGCTGCAGGACTCCAACGACCACTTCCTGGCCAACCTCCAGCGCAACGGCTCCTACTCGGTCGTGCCGCGCGTCCCCGGCGGCGAGATCACACCCGAGGGCCTGATCACCATCGGCGAGATCGCCCGCGACTACGGCCTCTACACCAAGATCACCGGCGGCCAGCGGATCGACCTCTTCGGCGCCAGCGTCGACCAGCTCCCCGGCATCTGGCACCGCCTGGTCGAGGCCGGCTTCGAATCCGGGCACGCCTACGGCAAGGCGCTGCGCACCGTGAAGTCCTGCGTCGGCGAGACCTGGTGCCGCTACGGCGTGCAGGACTCCGTCGGCCTCGCGATCGAACTCGAACTCCGCTACCGGGGGTTGCGCTCCCCGCACAAGCTCAAGTCCGCGGTCTCCGGCTGCGCCCGCGAGTGCGCCGAGGCGCGGAGCAAGGACTTCGGCGTCATCGCCACCTCGGCCGGCTGGAACCTCTACGTCGGCGGCAACGGCGGCATGACGCCCCGGCACGCCGACCTGCTGGCGGCCGACCTGGACCGCGAGACGCTGATCCGCACCATCGACCGCTACCTGATGTTCTACATCCGCACCGCCGACCGCCTGGAGCGCACCTCGGTCTGGCTGGAACGGCTCGAAGGCGGCCTCGACCACCTGCGCGCGGTGGTCCTGGACGACGCGCTCGGCATCGCCGACGAGCTGGACCAGCTGATGGCCCGGCACGTCGACGGCTACCAGGACGAATGGGCGGCCACCCTGGCCGACCCCGACCGGCTGCGCCGCTTCGCGTCCTTCGTCAACGCCCCCGGCACCCCGGACCCGGCCGTCACCTTCGTCCCCGAACGCGGCCAGATCCGCCCCGCCCGCCCCGACGAGGACGGACAGATCCTCGCCACCCCCGCCCCGGTCCTGGTGGCCGGGCCCCGACTGGAGGTGCTCACCCCGTGACCGTGGAGATCCACGACGGCACCCGCTGGCAACCCGTCTGCACCCTCGACGACCTGCAGCCCGGACGCGGCGTGGCCGTGCTGCTCGACGACGCCCAGGTGGCCGTCTTCCGCGACCGCACCGGCGCCCTGCACGCCGTCGACAACCGCGACCCGTTCAGCGGCGCCCACGTCCTCGCCCGAGGCCTGATCGGCAGCCGCGGTGACCGGCCCACGCTGGCCTCCCCGATGTACAAGCAGGTCTTCGACCTCACCGACGGCCGCTGCCTGGACGAGGACACCGCCCCCGACGGCAGCCCCGCCGTCCTGCGGCTCTGGCCGATCCGTGCCACCGGACAGGAGGACGCCGCATGAGTGCCGTCGCCCAGACCCAGTCGGCCGGCAGAGCCGGCACCGCCCCGCTCGCCCACTGGGACCCGGAGGACACCGGCTTCTGGGAGCGGGCCGGCGCCCGGATCGCCCGCCGCAACCTCGTCTACTCCGTCCTCTCCGAGCACATCGGCTTCTCGGTCTGGAGCCTCTGGTCCGTCCTGGTGCTCTTCCTCGGCCCCGAGTACCACGTCGACACCGCCGGCAAGTTCACCCTCACCGCCCTGCCCACCGCGCTCGGCGCCCTGCTCCGCCTGCCGTACACCTTCGCCGTCGCCCGCTTCGGCGGCCGGAACTGGACGGTGATCAGCGCCCTGTTGCTGCTCGTCCCCACCACCCTGGCGGCCCTGGTGCTCACCCCGGGCGTCTCCTACGGCACCCTGCTCGCGGTGGCCTGCGTGGCCGGCGTCGGCGGCGGCAACTTCGCCTCCTCGATGGCCAACATCAACGCCTTCTACCCGCACCGCCTCAAGGGCTGGGCGCTCGGCGTCAACGCCGGCGGCGGGAACCTCGGCGTCCCGGCCGTCCAACTGCTCGGCCTGCTCGTCCTGGCCACCGCCGGCGCCACCCACCCCCGGCTGCTCCCGCTGCTCTACCTGCCGCTGATCGTGCTCGCCGCGTTCGGCGCGTGGGCCCGGATGGACAACCTGGCCGCCCCGCCGCGAGGCGAGGGCCGGGCGCTGCGCGAGGTCGCCCGCGACCCGTACGGCTGGGCGGTCTCCACCCTGTACATCGGCACCTTCGGCTCGTTCATCGGCTTCGGCTTCGCCTTCGGCCAGGTGCTCCAGGTGCAGTTCCACGACCGCTTCGACACCCCGGTCAAGGCGGCCGCGCTGACCTTCCTCGGACCGCTGCTCGGCTCGCTGCTGCGCCCGGTCGGCGGCCGGCTGGCCGACCGCTTCGGCGGCGCCCGGGTCACCCTGGCCACCTTCGTGGCGATGGGCGCCGGCACGGCGGTCGTCCTGGCCGCCTCCCGCGCGCACTCGCTGCCGCTGTTCCTCGCCGGCTTCATCGCGCTGTTCGTGCTCAGCGGCATCGGCAACGGATCCACCTACAAGATGATCCCGGCCCACTACCAGGCCCGGGCCCGGGCGGCCGTCGCGACGGGCGCCGACCCGGAGACCGCCGAGGCCGACTCCCGCCGCCGCTCGGCCGCGCTGATCGGCCTGGCCGGTGCGGTGGGCGCGTTCGGCGGCGTCCTGGTCAACCTGGCCTTCCGGCAGTCGTTCCTGACCAGCCACAACGGCGACAACGCCTACCTGGCCTTCCTCGCCGCGTACGTCGTCTGCTCGGTCCTCACCTGGGCGATCTGGATCCGCCCCCGCGCGGCCAGCTGACCCCGACGGCGGTCGGCCGGTCCCGGGAGCACCCCGGGGCCGGCCGGCCGTCGTGACCGGCCGTTGACCGGCCGTCATGACCGGCCGTCATGAGCGGCCGTGGTGACCGGCGCACGCGTCAGGAGCGCGTACGGATCCGGGCCCCGCACGTCAGAGCTCCGTCAACGAACGGCCCCGGCCCGCCCCGCCCGGCTTTGCTGGAAGCGACAACTGCGAACAGCACCAGCCGGAAGGACGGGCAGGGCCATGGCGGACAACGGCGCCGGAACCGACACCGAAGCGCTCGACGGGCACGGCGGACACCACCACGACGGGCGGCCGCGGATCGTGGTCGGGGTCAGCGGCTCACTCGGCAGCCTCGCCGCCCTGCACCACGCCGTCGCCGAGGCCCGCCGGACCGACGCCGAGGTGCTCGCGGTGCACTGCTGGACCCCGCCCGGCGGCGAGTTCGGCTACCGCCGCTCCCCGTGCCCGCCGCTGCTCGCCGCCTGCCGCGACGCGGCCGCCACCCGGCTGCGCCAGGCCCTCGACGAGGCCTTCGGCGGCGCCCACGCCGGGGTCCGGCTGCACTGCCAGATCGTCCGCGGCGAGACCGGCGAGGCGCTGGTCCGCTCCGCCGACCGCCCCGGCGACCTGCTCGTCCTCGGCGCGGGCGGCCGCGGCCCGCTCGCCCGCCTGCTGCGCCCCTCCGTCACCGCCTACTGCGTGCGGCGCGCGACCTGCCCGGTCCTGGCCGTCCCCAGGCCGCCGCTGCAGCGCGAACTCGAGGCGCTCGAACGCGGCCACCACCACGCGCTGCTGCGCCCGCTCACCGTCGGCCGGTGACGCCATGACCGGCCCCGACCGCCGCCGTCCGCGCACGGTGCCCTCCCCGGCGGAGCCCACCGCGCTCGCCGTCCCGATGTCCGCCGCGGTGGCCCTGCTCGCCTCGGCCGCGCTGCTGCCGGCCCTCGCCGTCCTCGGCGAACTGCGGCCCACCTGGGTGGCCCTGGCCGCCTACACCGCCCTCTGCGCCGTCCTGGGCCGCCACTCCCGCCCGGTCGCCGCGCCGCTGATCGGGCCGGCCGCCTGGCTCTTCCACAACGGCTTCGTGGAACACCGCCACGGGGCCCTCGGCTGGTCCGGGCCGGGCCCCGAGGCGGCGCACCTCCTCCTGTTCACCGCGGCCGCGCTGCTGCTCTCGCTCCTCCCGGGGCTTCGGCGCCGCCCCGGGCGGTCCGCACCCCGCCCGAGCCGCGACGACTGGCGCACCGCCGCCTGACCCGGGGCCGCGTTCCCCCGAGGGCCGCCTCCCTCAGGGCCGGGTCCGCCGGTGCCGCGTCCGCCGGCGCCGCGTCCGTCAGGGCGTGCCGGCGCGGTAACCCCGGGGCCGGGTGGCGCTGACCTCCCGGTAGGCGAAGGAGATCTGGTGGGCGGGCCCGGCGAACACGGCCGAACGTTCCGTCAGGATCACGGTGTTGGTGGGCCGGTGGCTCCAGCCGTCGACCTCGACTTCGGTGACGCCGGTGAACACCAGGAAGAACTCCAGCGCGTCGTGGCCGTTCCCGGCCCACTCGGCGAGCGCGCCGGCCGGGGCCTCGAAGGCCTCGAAGGCGACCGTGAGCGAGGAGTCGCGCTCGTCGAAGTGGGCGACGAACAGGTTGAACGCGGCCAGTGGCGGAACGGGCACGCCGAGCACGTCCCGGACCGGCTGCGGGTCGGCCAGCAGGGCGGTCCAGTCGGTGCCGGGACCGGAGCCGGTGTCGGTGTCGGTGTCGAGGTCACGGTCGAGTCCGCGGTCGTGTTTGCGGTCGTGTTCGCGTTTGCGGCCGACGTCGGGGGCGGCGTCGGAGGCGGAGGAGTCGTCGACGTCGGAGGCGGGACACGGGGCGAGGTCAGGGGCTGTCATAGAACGGCTTCCGGGTTGTGGGGGACGGAAGGGTGGTGTGGGGCAGGTGGTCCACCCGGCTCACGAACCGGCGGCGGGCCGGGTGCGGATCGCCGTCGCCGGAGCGGTGGGGCGCTCACATGGCTCAGCTGCAGGGAGTCGGCGGCGGTGAAGCCGAGTTCGAACCCTGCTCCGCGAACGGAGACCTTCGGCCGCCGGCGGTCGAGCGGGGTGTGCACCACGTCGACCGGCTGCCCGGCCGGAAGGCCTCGCCTTCGCAGGTTACCCTCCGTCAGGGCGAACCGCACCTGTCGTTCAACCCGGTCGCGGCCCGTCCCGGCCCGCTCGGCCGGCCGGACGTCCGCGAAGTGCGGCAGGTGGACGCGCAGTCGGAGCCTCGCCCCGGTGCGGCCGAGGTGGACCGCCCGCGGTGGCGCGCCTCCTCGTGGCGGCACCGAGCGGTGACAGCCAGTCAGCAGGTGGGGGTTGACCAGCGGCTGGTACCGGGGCGGGTGGTCGGCGATGGCGGTGATCCTCCGGCCGATGGGTGGCGTGGCCGGCCGGAGCCCTGGGCGGCGGCCGGTGTCCTCCGGCCCAGGGTCTCACGGGCCGGGGTCAGCCGAGGGGGTGGGCCGGCGATCCGCCGGCCGGCACCCCGGCGGCCTCCGCGAGGAGGCGGGCGGTGGCCCGGCCGGCGTCCACCGCGTGGGCGGCCCGGGCGGGGCGGCAGCGGTTGAACGCCGGGTCGTACTCGGTGAGGACGGTGCCGGCGTGGTCGGTGTCCGGCTCCAGGAACCGCTCGGCCGGCTTCAGCAGCGCCGCGTTCAACTCCCGCGTGCGCTCGGCCGGGACGAGGTCGTCGCGGGTGCCGTGCACCAGCCAGAGCGGGACGGGGGAGAGCCGGCCGGTGAGCAGGGGCAGGGGCGCCTCGCCGGTGGTGAGGGCGGGGTTGGTGTAGCTGGACGAGATGCCGACGGCCGCCGTCGGGCGCTCCTCGGCGGGCGTCGCCGGGTGGGTGGCCAGGGCGACGGCCTCGCGGCCGCCCATCGACCAGCCGGCCAGCACGAAGCGGTCCGGGTCGCCGCCGTACGCGGCCGCGTGCCGCCGGGCGTGCGCGAGGGAGGCGAGCAGGTGGGCCCGGCCGCCGTCCTCCGCGTCCGAGCGCCAGTCGGGCACGAGCACCAGCAGGCCCAGCCCGGCCGCCTCCCGGGCCAGCGGGTGCAGGACGTCCCGCTCGTCGGGGCCGCGCCCGTGCCAGAGCAGGACGACGGGCCACGGCCCGGGCGGACCGGCGGGCCGGTGGACGTCCATCAGCCGGCCCCCGGCGTACTCGACGACCTCGGGCTGGGCGGGGTGCACGGTCATGTGGTGATCTCCTCTGGGCAGGGCAGGGCAGGGCAGGGCCAAGGCAGGACATGGTCTCCGACCTGCTATTGTTCTACCTGTCGCGAGAGAGATGATCTCTCGTCAGGCGTCAGTGGTGCTACCGGAGCACGTCCTACTTTCAGTAGGGAGAGTCCGTTCAACCCGGGCCTGGCGCTCCACAGTCGGACGAGGTCCGGTGCCGTTCCAGGCACCGGACCTCGTCCGCGTTCCGGCAGTGCTTCTAGGACCGGACGAAGGCGTAGGCCTCCCGGGCGAGTCGGGCCCAGGGCAGGGCCGACCCGGAGTCCAGGGCGAGCCATTCCCGCATCGGCCGCCCGCGCCCGGCGTCGTACCGCTCACCCTCGCCGGCTGCCACCAGTTCGTCCACCCGTGCCCGCGGCAGCTTCACCACCAGCCGGCCGTCCGAGAGCATCGCGAAGATCCGGTCGTCCACCTTCAGGGCGTCCGACCCGAACCGCCGGGCGCCCTGCGCCGAAGGGACGGTGACACCGTCCAGCGTCGCCAACTCGTCGACCAGCGCCTCGAACCGCGCTTCCGTCCGCTCGGTCACCTCAGGCCGCCTCCGCCGTGTCCGCCACCGCGGCGGCGATCAGGGTGAACACCGCCCCGCCATCGTCCCGCACAACCGCGACCCGCCCGAACGGCGTCGGCTCCGGCCCGTCCAGCACGCTCCCGCCGAGCTCGACCGCCAGCTCCACCGTCCGGTCGGTGTCCGCCGCGCCGAAGTACACCGCCCAGAGCGCCGCCGGACCCTCCGGGTCCACCCCGGGGTTGCCGCCGATCCCGCCGGCCGGCAGCCCGCCGGCCCGGAACACCGTGTAGTCGCCCGCCGGGCGGGCGTAGTCGTACCCGAAGGCCTGCCGGTAGAACGACCGGGCGCCGTCCGGGTCGGGCGACAACTGCTCGTTCCAGGTGAACGTGCCCGGCTCGTTGACCAGACCGGCGCCCGGGTTCAGCCGGGCCTGCCAGAGGCCCACGACGGCACCGGTCGGGTCCACCGCGAGCGCGCCGCGCCCCAGCCCGGCCACCTCGGCCGGCTCCCGGACGATCCGCCCGCCGGCCTGCCGGACCGCCAGCGACGCCCGGTCGGCGTCCTCCACCGCGAGGTACGTCAGCCAGGCCTGCTCATCGTCGCCGGGCCCCGGGGCGAGGCCCGCCACCTGGGCGCCGCGCAGCGTCGCCACCGTGTAGCCGGGCGGCCCGTCCAGGTCGACGAACTCCCAGCCGAAGAGCCCGCCGTAGAACCGCCGGGCCCGCCGCCGGTCCGGGCCGGCCGCCAGCTCGACCCAGCACGGCACGCCCTCCCGGTACCTGCCCGCCTTCGGCATGGCGTCCTCCTCGGTGCTCCCGGCCAGCCTCCGCCGCCGCCCGGACCGCGGCAACCCGGCGGCGGCGCGCACGCCGGCCGCCGCCGGGCTCACGCCACTCCCCGCGGCCGGAACTGGATGCTGATCCGCGGCCCCACCGGCCGGGCCGTCTTCGGGACCGCGTGCTCCCAGGTCCGCTGGCACGACCCGCCCATGACCAGCAGGTCCCCGTGTCCCAGCAGGTGCCGCACCGCCGGCCCGCCGCCGCCCTGGGGGCGCAGCAGCAGCGCGCGCGGCTCGCCGACCGAGACGATCGCCACCATGGTGTCCTCGCGGGCCCCGCGCCCGATCCGGTCCCCGTGCCAGGCGACGCTGTCGCGCCCGTCCCGGTAGTAGCACAGCCCCAGGGTGCGGAACGGCTCGCCCAGCTCCGCCGCGTAGTGCGCGCTGAGCACCGCCCGCGCGTCCCCGAGCACCGGATGCGGCGGCGGGTCGCCCTCCCCGTACGAGGCGAGCAGCCGGGGCACCTCGACCGTCCGCTCGTACATCTCCCGCTGCTCCGCCCGCCACGGCACCTGCGCGGCGAGGTGTTCGAACAGCTCGTCGGCCCCCGACAGCCAGCCGGTCAGCACGTCCACCCAGGCTCCCGCCCCGAGCTGCCGGCGCCGCAGCCCGCCGAGCGGGCCCAGCGCGATCCCGCGCCGGTCGGCGTCGTCGAACAGCGAGGGCTGGAGGTGTACGGCGGTGCGCATGGATCCAGCCTACGCTTTGAATCGAACATCCGCTCGAATCGCGAGGGTGACCCCGCCGGGGTTCGGAAACGCGGTGGACAAGGACCGGGCGATCGGCAGACTGGTCGGCATGGCGACCGGACGAGACCCGAAGGAAGACCTGCGGACCTACCTGCAGGACGCGCGCGACGCCGTCCTCTGGAAGCTCGAAGGGCTCTCCGAGTACGACGTGCGGCGCCCCCTGACGCCCACCGGCACCAACCTGCTGGGCCTGGTCAAGCACCTGACCGGCGCCGAAGCCGTCTACTTCGGCGAGACCTACGGGCGCCCCTTCAGCGGCCCCGGGCTCTGGATCACCGGCGACGCCGAGCCCAACGCCGACCTCTGGGCCACCCCCGAGGAGACCCGCGAGCAGATCGTCGACGCGTACCGGAGGGTCTGGGCCCACTCGGACGGGACGATCGCCGCGCTGCCGCTCGACGCCACCGGCCGAGTCCCCTGGGGCAACCGCGGCGAGGTGACGCTGCACGGCTCCCTCGTCCACATGATCGCCGAGACCCAGCGCCATGCCGGCCACGCCGACATCGTCCGCGAACTCATCGACGGCACCACCGGCCAGCGCCCCGGCGGCGAGAACACCGCCCCCGGCGACCCGGCCTGGTGGCGGGCCCACCGCGACCGGGTCGAACAGGCCGCCAAGGAGGCCGCCGCCCGCGAACCCTAGGCGCCGGAAGGCCGTCGGCCGGCCGGGACGGCGCGAGACGTTCAGCGCTCGACGAGCTCGCCCGGGGGCGCGTCCGGCGCGCGTTCTCCCTGGCGGGCCCGCACCTGCGCGGGGCGGCCGTAGCGCTAGCCTGCGGGGATGCCGTACGAGCTCAACGCCGTCATCGGACGCTTCGACCTGCTCAGGAGCCGGACTGTCGGGGTCCGGGGAGCGGCTGTCGCCCCGCTCCGACAGCGCATGGGGCTGGTGCCCGTCACCGAACACCTCCTGGACCAGCTCGGTTCGGGCCCGGCCTTCGAACGGATCTTGAGCCACTGGTCCCGGGGCGGGCCGATCGCGCACGTGGAGGCGGAGTTCCACGGAGGGGACGGGCACCAGAGCGCCGCCGTGTGGCGAGCCGGCGCGAGGGTGTGGGGTCCGGCCAGTACCGGGGACTTCACCGGTCCACGGGAGGACTGGCCGATCAATGCCGCGCTCGCCCGGCTCGGAGTCGTTCCGAGGAGCACCGAACGGGCGGATCACCACGACCTGTTCCTGGAGGTGGGGCTCGGCTGGGAGCAGGACACGGACGGCTGGCGATCGGCCGGCCGGACCGCTCGACGGGCGGCGAGCTACGACGAGTGGGACGAGGAGCACTCGGCGGAGCAGGAGAGAACAGCGCGTGCCGCTGCCGAGTCCGAGCGGAGAAGGCGGCTCGCCGACGTTCCCGTGGCCCTGGACGGCAAGGCGATCATGGAGCTGCTCGGCCTTCCTCCGGGCCCGCTGATCGGTGCGGCCACCCGCCACCTGCAGGATCTGCATCTCGAACGCGGCCCGCTGTCACCGGAAGAGGCCGCGTCCCGGCTGCGGACCTGGGCGGCGGAGGGGGACACGGGGCGCCGCCGCGGCTGAGCGGGCCGGGGCCGGCCTGTCAGCCGCGGGGGTCGTCACCCGCAGAGCTCCTCACCCGCGGGGCTCCTCACCCGCGGGGCTCCTCACCCGCAGAGCTCGCCGGCGCGGAAAAGCGTTGGCCGCGGGCGGCCGGGCGCTGGTAGACAATGTGACATGCTACAAGGCGCCTTGATCACCCTCCGAGCCCGGCACGAGAGCGACGTCCCCGTCCTCCAGGCCGAGCTGTACGACGACGTCGCCACCCGCTCGCGGGCCGACACCCGCCCCTGGCGGCCGCTCCCGCCCGGCTCACCGCGCTCCCCGTACGCGCCGGCCGACCCCGTGGACGAGGTCGCGCCCTTCTCCGTCGTCGAGACGGCGTCCGGCGAACTGGCCGGCGAAGCCCTGCTCTGGGGCATCGACTCCCACAACCGGGCGGCCCACCTGGGCGTCGCGCTGCGCCCCGGCCACCGGGGCCGCGGGCTCGCCGCCGACGTGCTGGAGGTGCTCTGCCGCTACGGCTTCCTGGTGCTCGGCCTGCAGCGCCTCCAGATCGAGACCCTCGCCGACAACGCCCCGATGATCCGGGCGGCGACCGGCGCCGGCTTCACCCCGGAAGGCCGCCTGCGCCGATCCGCCTGGGTCTGCGGCGAGTTCGCCGACGAGGTGGTGCTCGGCCTCCTCGCCGACGAGTGGCGGCGGTAGCGGTCACCTTCCGGTGGCGGTGACCGCCCGATAGCCGTCGCCTCCCGGTGGCGGTCGCGGCCCGGTGGCGGAGAGCCCGGGGAACCAGGCGAGGATCGCCGGGGCCGAGGCGAGGGCCGAGTCGATGTGGTCGGTCCGTGGTTTCCACGGTTGGCCGGGGCGTCGACCCCGTGCGCGGCCGGACCGCGCCTCGCGGGACTCGGTGGTGGCGGCGGCCACGCCACCGTCGAGGCCGCCGGAGGAGCGGCGGACGGGCGGGTGGGGCGTCCAGTCGGTGCGGAGCGCGGAGGCGGTGGCCACCCGGGCCGCCCGGCGGGACGCCCCGGGGAGCGCGGCGCGGTTGATCGCGCTGACGGACGTCGTCGGATTCCGCTTCGCCGACAGGATTCTGACTCGCCATCACTCTTCTGTGCGGCGTCCTCCGTGCCCATCGGGTTGCTCCCCGAGCGGGAGGCGGGGGCGCCTCGACCCCGCCGGCCTTCCGGGTGCGGCCGGACTGCGGCAGCTCGCGGCGGACCAGGGACCGGGCGACCTCCGTGCTGCGCGCGGCGAGGGCGCGCACCTGGCCGGGGCTCAGGTCCGGCCGGGCGGCCAGGTGCCAGGCGAGCTCGGGGTCGGCCCCGGCGGCGAGCCGGTCGACCAGGTGCGCGGGCAGGGCCGGATGCAGGGCGAGACCGTTGCGGAGGTGGCGGTTCAAGAGGACCTCATGTGGGCATCCTGGCGGACCCCCGCCCGTCCGGTCCGCCGATTTTCCGCCGGGGGCGGTTCCCTCCGGATCGATTTCTGACCAGGGGTGATGTCGTGTTACTGTTCATCCCGTCGAGAGGAAACGATCTCTCGAACAGGCGTCAGTGGTGCTACCGGAGCACGTCCTACTTTCAGTAGGGAGAGTCCGTTCAACCCGGGCCTGGCGCTCCATCCCGAAGGGGCCGTTCCGTTGCGGAACGGCCCCTTCGTCGTTTTTCGCCACCGCTCCGCGCGGGCCCGGCGGGCTGCGGCCGGGTGTTCCCGGAGCCGGCCGGCGCGGGGCCGTCGGGTGCGAAGCCGGGCCGGCGCAGGGTCGTCGGGCGCGGAGCTCGGCCGGCGCAGGGCCGTCGGGTGCGGGGCGGTGGCCGTACCGGATCAGCCCGCCTTGAGCGAGGTCACGCCGCCGCCCGGGCTCATCGATCGCCTGTCGGAGGGGTTCCGGTCGCCGAGGGCGCCTTATCGCAGTGCGTGGCCGAAAGCCTCCGGCGTGGCCGACAACCGGCCAAGGTCCGCTGCCAGGTGGGCCGGTGGGCCGGCCGGTGGTGCGGGGGCTGCCGGGGCTCCGGCCAGTGCGTTCGGCGGGCCGGTCCGGACTGACCGCCCGTCATAGCTTGGCCGAAAATTGCGGCTAAAGATCTGAATATGCCATTGGAATGTTCGTCATATGGAATCCGCCAGTAGCCTTCCGTGTCGAACCCGCCACTCCTTGTGGCGGTCCGGTCGGCGCAGGTCTGGTGCGCCCGGCTGTCCGAACCCCCTCCGAAGGAGCCCGAGTGCCGGGTATCGACGAATGCCTGTCCGGGGCGATGGCGATCGCCGGCGCCCGCGCGGCCAGCCTGATCGACTGGAGCAGCGGACTCGCCCTCGGCAGCGCCGGCATCAGTCCGACCGGCGACCACGAGGCCTCGGCCGCGGAGACAACCGACCTGGTGCGGGCGGCCGTTGAGAGCGAGACCTTCACCATGGCGGAGGACCGGCGAGCACCCTTGCAGGACATCATCGTCACCGCGGGCCGGAGTTACCACCTGATCTGCTTCATTGACACCGTCTTCGACAGTCCGCTCGTCCTGCACCTCTGGCTGGACCGGGCGGAGGGCAACCTCGCCGGGGCCCGCTACCGCCTCCAGACCCTCGCCGAGGAGCTGGTGCTCGGATGAGCGACATGAAGACGCAATGGTCCGGTGACGTCGCCGCCGGCGAGGTCGCGTTTCGGCCAACGGGCCGGTCGGCGAGTGGGGGAGCGCGGCGGGGGGCGGGGCGAGGCGCTGGCCGGCCGTCGGACGGGCGGGCCCGGTCCGCCGCCGGGAACGGGCGGTCGAGGTGAACGCCACCGAGGTCCTCGCGGCCGTGCCGTCCACCGATCGGCCCTCCCCGGGCGCCGCCGAGGCCTTCGTCATCCTCGAGCAGCTGGCCGCCGAGCGCGCGACCGGTGCTCTGCGGGCCCCCGGCGGAGCGGTCCACCTCGCCGACGGCCTGGTGGTGCACGCCGACTCCGAGCGGGCGCCCGGCCTGGCCGCGCTGCTCACCGGCTGCGGCCGGATCACCCCGGAGGCGTGGCGCCAGACCGTCCGCGCCTTCGGCCCGCAGGGCCGGGTCGGCAGCGCCCTGGTCGAGCAACGCCGGCTCTCCCGTGGCGAGTTGGAGATCTGCCAGCTCGCTGTCCTCTACGACGCCGCGTACTTCGTGCTGGACCCCGCCGGCCCGGCGGCCGGTCCGTGGACCTTCGAGCCGGGCGTCCGGCACTGGCTCGGCCCGGTCGTCGCGGTGAGCGCCCGACGGCTGCGCCGCGAGGTGGAACGCCGCTGCCGGCTGCTCGAACGGATCTGGCCGTGGCCGCTGCTCGACACCGCGCCGGTCCGCCGGCTCGGTACCCAGGGGCCGTGCCAGGGTCCCGTCGCGCGCGCCGGTCGCCCAGGTCCGCCCAGTCGGCGCCAGCGCGAGCTGCTCGACCACGCGGACGGCCGAAGAACCCCGGCGGAGCTGGCCCGGCTGCTCGGCCGCTCGGCGTTCGCGACCACGGCCGACGTCCGCCGCCTCGCCGCGGCCGGACTGCTCGCCACCCCCGGGCGCAGCGCCCCACGGCACGCCGCCGCCCAGCCGTCGGCCGCGGTCGGCATGGCGCAGGCCGGTCCGCGCGACACCGTTCCCGCGCGGGCGGGTTCGGTGGGGGCCGCTCCCGGGCAGGCCGCTCCCGGGCAGGCGGGTTCGGTGCAGACCCCGCCCGGGCACGCCCCGCCGGCCCGGACCGGCGGAGGGCTGCATCGCCGGGTCCCCGGCGCGGCCCTGGCCGGGCTGCTCCCGCCGGGCGCCACCCGCTCCGCCCACCCCTCGCCGTCCGGGGGCCCGCCGACCCCGGCCCACCCGCCGACCCCGGCAGCGGCCCACCCGCTGACCGTCCCCGACCCGGACATCGCGCTGCTGACCCGGGTCCGAACCCTTCTGGAGGCCCGACTTTGAACCTCTCTCCGCCCGCGACCCCGTTCTCACGGCCATGAGGCGGGCGCTCAAGCAGCGTGTCGGAAGGAGACAACTGATCGCCTTGGAGACCGAGCTGCTGGCCGAACTGCGTGCTCTCAAGCACCGGGTCCCGCACCTCGCGGGCGGTCTGGTGGCCAGTGTGGACGGCCTGTTGGTCGCCCACGACACCCACGGGACCGAGCCCTCCGGGCTGGCCGCGATGACCGCCGCCTCGCTCAGCCTGGCCCAGCGGCTCGCCGACACCACCGGGCAGGGCGAGTTCCGGGAGTCGCTGGTGCGCGGCGAGCACGGGTACGTCGCCACCTACGCGGCGGGCGGGAGTTGCGTGCTGACGATGCTGGCGCATCCGGACGCGAACGTCGGCCGCCTGCACCTGGAGGCCCGGCGCTCCGCCCAGCGCATCGCCGCCCTGCTCAACGAAACGCTGACGACGAGGGAGCCCCTCTAGCCCCCGGCCCGCCCCGACTCCTTCCGACGCCACTCCTCCGACCGGCCCCGATCCCACCCGCTCCGAGCCGATCCGGCACCACCCGATCCGCTCCGACTCCTCGAACCGACGCCTTTCCGAACCGACCCGACACCCCTCCGAACCGAACCGACCCTTCGACCGACCTTCCGCTTCCTTCCGAACGAACTGGAGAAACCGACATGACGGACGCAGCCGGCGCGCTCAAGCAGGCCATGACCGTGATCGAGGGCGCCGTCGGCGCCGCCCTCGTCGACTACAACAGCGGCATGGCCCTCGCCACCCTCGACGGCCCCGGCGGGCTGGACCTCAACGTGGCCGCCGCGGGCAACACCGACGTGGTCCGGGCGAAGATGCGCACGATGGACATGCTCGGGCTGGCGGACGGCATCGAGGACATCCTCATCACGCTGAGCAGCCAGTACCACCTGATCCGCCCGCTCACCAGCCGTAGCGGCAAGGGCCTGTTCCTCTACCTCGCGCTGGACCGGGGCCGCGCCAACCTGGCGATGGCCCGGCACCAGCTGACGAAGATCGAGACCGACCTGGAGGTCTGACCCGGGACCCGGACCCCGCGTCGCGCGGCGCGGGGTCCGTCCGGCCATCCGGCAGCCGGTCACCCGTCGGGCCGGCCGGTTACCCGTCGGGCCGGTCACCCGTTGGGCGTCGCCGGCTCCTCCGTCCACGCCACCTCGCCGCCCGCGAGCCCGGCGCAGACGGCACCGTCCGGTGTGACCACGCTCCAGGGCGCGACCAGCGCGTGCGGCGGCACGGACAGCAGGATGCCGTCGCCCTCGCCCTCGCCTTCGCCTTCGCCGTCGCCGGAGAAGGTCAGTCGCAGCCCGCCCGCCATGGTCACCCGGGCCGCACCGACCGTCCGGCCCACCAGGCCGAGCAGGCCCGGAGAGGGGCGGAAGGTCAGCGCGGGGAAGAAGTGGTCCACCTCGGACGGCGTGGTGAACACGAACTCGTGCGCCACCCGGACGGTCACCGGCCCGTCGAGCGTGATGTCGAGCCGGGCGCCGCCCCCGACCGCGACCACCCGGCGGCCGGCCAGTACCTCTCCGATCGTGTTCTGCATGGGTCCAGTGTGAACCAGGACCACCACCCGGGTCCGGCGCTTCGTCCCACGGACGACGGGGCCGGCGGCACCGGCTGCCGCCTCTGAACGCCCGCCGGCTGAACGCCCGGTTCGGGACGCCGGTTCGGAACGACGGCTCGGAACGCCGGTTCGGACCGTGCTCCCGGCCGTCGGCTCAGACCGCCGGCCGGCCGCCGACCAGTTCGGCCGGGCCGCCGGCGCGGTCACGGGCGGCGAGCGCGGCCGCCGTCCTGGCCCAGGAGGAAGCGGACAGCAGCGCCCGCGCCTCCGCCGCCTCGCAGAGCCGCCACTCGACGAGTTCGTCCTCCGCCATCACCATCGAGGCGAGCTGCTCGTCCGTCACCGTTCCGCCGTCGAACACATACACCAGGACGGCGGTGTCCCGCCCGGTGGCGGGGTCGGCGGCCCGCCCGGGCAGCCAGTCGAGGGCCAGCAGCCGGCCCGGTTCGCACTCCCAGCCCAACTCCTCGCGGACCTCGCGGCGGGCGGCCTCCCGCGGCGTCTCCCGGTCCGCCTCGATGCCGCCGCCGGGCAGCACCCAGTAGGGTTCCTCGCCGCCGGGGCCGGACCACGGCCGGAGCCGGACCAGCAGCACCCGCCCGGCCGCGTCGGTGAACAGGGCGCGGGCCTTGGCCCGGATCCGCGGCCGGGTGGCGAGGTAGGTGTCCCGGTCCAGCGGCGGATCGACGGGCGCGGCCGGCGGCCGGCCGTTGGCACCGGCCAGCACGACCCCGGCCGGTCCGGTGTACTCGGGCGGCGGTTCGACCGCCAGGTGGTCGAGCGTGTGCCCGGCGGGCAGGCTGTCCTCCAACTCCAGCGGCCCGGCCTCGCGCGGGGCCCGCAGGCAGGCGCTCACCCGGCGGGACAGCCGCGGCGGCAGCGCGTGGCCCGCCTGCTCCGGCGTCAGCCACGTCCACCCGCCGACCTCCAGCACGTCCGGCGTGAACGCGGCCAGCTCCTCCGGAGTCAGCGGTTCGGCCCAGTAGAGGTGCGCGGCGATCGGCGGCCGGGAGAGGCCGAGCGCCCAGTCGATGCAGGCCAGCGGCCCCAGCCTGGGCGTGAACCCCAGCTCCTCGGCGATCTCCCGGACGGCAGTCCGGCGCGGCGACAGGTCCGTGGGCTCCCAGCCGCCGCCCGGGATCGACATCGGATGCTTCCGGTCGTACGGCAGGCGCACCACCAGCAGGTTGCCCCGCCCGTCCGGGAACAGCACCCCGGAGGCCGCCAGCAATCCGCGCCCGGCACGTCCGTCCTGACCTCCCGCAGGCGGTGACGACACCACAGCAGCTCCCTCCACCCCAAACCGGGCAGACCCCCGCCCGCTGCCCACCACGACACCCCCGCACGTCCCAACGGTTCCCCGACCGACGGGGGAGCGCCCGGGACGGGACGGGCGTCAGACCCGTTCGAGTGGCCGGTGCGGGCCGTCCGGCAGCTCGACGGCGATCGCGTCGCCCGGCCGCACCACGCCGCCCGCCCGGACGACGCCCATGATCCCGGCCCTGCGCACGACGTCGCCGGCCTCGTTCCGGCCGACCACCTGCTTCAGCAGCCCGTCCTGGAAGGCGTCGATCTGCAGGCACGGATTGCGCAGGCCGGTGACCTCGACGACCGCTTCGTCCCCCAGCCGCAGCAGCGTCCCGACCGGCAGGGCGAGCAGGTCGATGCCACGAGTGGTGACGTTCTCGCCGAGGTCGCCGGGCCGCACGGCGAAACCGGCCCCGGCGACCTCGGCGAACAGCTCCTCGTGGATGAGGTGGACCTGCCGGAGGTTCGGCTGGGTCGGGTCCTGCGCGACCCGCGAACGGTGCTTGACCGTGACCCCGGCGTGGACGTCGCCCTCCACGCCGAGCCCGGCCAGCAGGGTGATCGCGACCCGGTTGGGTTTGGTGAACGCGTACTCGCCGTTGCTGCTGACCGCCGTGACCGTTCCGCTCATGCCGAGGGCCCTCCCCCATCGCATCGACGTCTCGTCAGGAGCCTAGTGCCGCATCAGGCAACGTTTGCCCTGGTGACGACTTCGCGTAGGTGCTCGTCGGCGGCGTGCTTGTTTCGCCAGATGATGTAGCGGCGGAT